>NZ_JBHXFJ010000063.1:0-45610 GCF_042722465.1 Streptomyces sp. NPDC127098 | reverse complement strand
GCGCGGCACCGCACGGCCGCAGGCCGACACGGCCGCAGGCCGACACGGCCGCAGGCCGACACGGCCGCAGGCCGACACGGCCGCAGGGCCCGGCGCGTGGCGGCGAAGCCGCCGAGCCGGGCCCTGCGAGCCGGCCGCTCGGGCACAGCGCCCAGCGAACCGGTGGTGAGATTCAGCCCTGGTAGGGGCCGTAGTCGTAGTCCTCCAGCGGAACCGCCTGGCCGGAGCCGGTGCCGAACGGCGAGTAGTCGATGTCGTCGTAGCCGACCGCCGAGTACATCGCCGCCTTCGCCTCCTCCGTCGGCTCGACCCGGATGTTCCGGTAGCGGGACAGGCCCGTGCCGGCCGGGATCAGCTTGCCGATGATCACGTTCTCCTTGAGGCCGATCAGCGAGTCCGACTTGGCGTTGATCGCCGCGTCGGTGAGGACCCGCGTCGTCTCCTGGAAGGACGCCGCCGACAGCCACGACTCGGTGGCCAGCGACGCCTTGGTGATACCCATCAGCTGCGGACGGCCGGAGGCCGGGTGGCCGCCCTCGGCCACGACCCGCCGGTTCTCGGACTCGAACTTCGAGCGCTCGACGAGCTCGCCCGGCAGCAGCTCCGCGTCGCCGGACTCGATGATCGTCACCCGGCGCAGCATCTGCCGGACGATGATCTCGATGTGCTTGTCGTGGATGGCCACACCCTGCGAGTTGTAGACCTTCTGGACCTCGCCCACCAGGTAGACCTGGACGGCACGCTGGCCCAGGATCCGCAGCACGTCGTGCGGGTTGGCCGCGCCGACGGTCAGCGGCTGGCCGACGGTGACCTGGTCGCCCTCGCCCACCAGCAGCCTGGCGCGCTTGGAGACCGCGTAGGAGGTCTCGTCCGAGCCGTCGTCCGGGGTGACCACGACCTTCTTGGTCTTCTCGGTCTCCTCGATCCGCACCCGGCCGGCCGACTCGGAGATCGGCGCGACACCCTTCGGGGTCCTGGCCTCGAAGAGCTCGACCACACGCGGCAGACCCTGCGTGATGTCCTCACCGGCGACACCGCCGGTGTGGAAGGTACGCATGGTCAGCTGGGTGCCGGGCTCACCGATCGACTGGGCGGCGATGATGCCGACCGCCTCGCCGATGTCGACCAGCTTGCCGGTGGCCAGCGAGCGGCCGTAGCACATGGCGCAGGTGCCGACGGCGGACTCGCAGGTCAGCACGGAGCGGGTCTTGACCGTCTCCACGCCGTGGTTGACCAGCTCGTCGATGAGCACGTCGCCCAGGTCGGTGCCGGCCGGGGCCAACACCTTGCCGTCGACGACGATGTCCTCGGCCAGGCAGCGGGCGTAGACGCTGCTCTCGACGTTCTCCGCCTTGCGCAGCACGCCGTCCGCACCGCGGGACGCGATCGCCAGCTTGAGGCCGCGCTCGGTGCCGCAGTCCTCCTCGCGGATGATGACGTCCTGCGAGACGTCCACCAGACGCCGGGTGAGGTAACCCGAGTCGGCGGTACGCAGCGCGGTGTCGGCCAGACCCTTACGGGCACCGTGCGTGGAGATGAAGTACTCAAGCACGGACAGACCCTCGCGGAACGAGGCCTTGATCGGCCGCGGGATGGTCTCGTTCTTCGCGTTGGAGACCAGGCCACGCATACCCGCGATCTGACGCATCTGCATCATGTTTCCGCGGGCCCCGGAGTCGACCATCATGAAGATCGGGTTCGTCTTCGGGAAGTTCTCGTTCATCGCGGTGGCGACCTCGTTGGTCGCCTTGGTCCACAGGGCGATGAGCTCCTGCGTCCGCTCGTCCTTGGTGATCAGACCACGCTCGTACTGCTTCTGGACCTTCTCGTCCTGAGCCTCGTAGTCGGCCACGATCTGCTTCTTGGCCTCGGGCACGACGATGTCCGAGACCGCGACGGTGACACCGGACCTGGTGGCCCAGTAGTAACCGGCGGACTTGAGGTTGTCCAGCGCGGCCGCGACCACGACCTTGGGGTAGCGCTCGGCCAGGTCGTTGACGATCTGGGAGAGCTGCTTCTTGCCCACGGACTGGTCGACGAACGGGTAGTCCTCGGGCAGCAGCTCGTTGAAGAGCGCGCGGCCCAGCGTGGTGCGCAGCCGGAAGCTGTCGCCCGACTGGTACTCCGGCTCGCCCTCGACCGGCTCCGGCGCGACCCACTCCCGCGGCGGGACGGTGCCCACCGGGAAGCGGATGTCGATCTTCGCCTGGAGCGAGAGCTCGCCGGCGTCGAACGCCATGATCGCCTCGGCGGTCGAGGAGAACGACCGGCCCTCGCCGCGGACCTCCCGCTCCTCCTCGTCGGTGGTGAGGAAGAACAGCCCCAGCACCATGTCCTGGGTGGGCATGGTCACCGGGCGGCCGTCGGCCGGCTTCAGGATGTTGTTCGAGGACAGCATCAGGATGCGGGCCTCGGCCTGCGCCTCGGCGGACAGCGGCAGGTGCACCGCCATCTGGTCGCCGTCGAAGTCCGCGTTGAACGCGGTGCAGACGAGCGGGTGGATCTGGATCGCCTTGCCCTCGACCAGCTGCGGCTCGAAGGCCTGGATGCCGAGGCGGTGCAGGGTCGGGGCGCGGTTCAGCAGCACCGGGTGCTCGGCGATGACCTCTTCGAGGACGTCGTACACGACGGTGCGCTGGCGCTCGACCATGCGCTTGGCCGACTTGATGTTCTGCGCGTGGTTGAGGTCCACGAGCCGCTTCATCACGAACGGCTTGAACAGCTCGAGCGCCATCGCCTTGGGCAGGCCGCACTGGTGCAGCTTGAGCTGCGGGCCGACGACGATGACGGAGCGGGCCGAGTAGTCGACGCGCTTGCCGAGCAGGTTCTGCCGGAAGCGGCCCTGCTTGCCCTTGAGCATGTCGGACAGCGACTTCAGCGGCCGGTTGCCAGGCCCGGTGACCGGACGACCACGGCGGCCGTTGTCGAACAGCGCGTCGACGGCCTCCTGGAGCATCCGCTTCTCGTTGTTGACGATGATCTCGGGCGCGCCCAGGTCGAGCAGCCGCTTGAGGCGGTTGTTCCGGTTGATGACCCGGCGGTACAGGTCGTTCAGGTCGGAGGTCGCGAAGCGGCCACCGTCCAGTTGCACCATCGGGCGCAGGTCCGGCGGGATCACCGGGACGCAGTCGAGGACCATGCCCTTGGGGCTGTTGGAGGTCTGCAGGAACGCGGAGACCACCTTGAGCCGCTTGAGGGCGCGGGTCTTCTTCTGACCCTTGCCGGTGCGGATGATCTCGCGGAGGCGCTCGGCCTCCTCGTCCAGGTCGAAGGTCTCCAGCCGCTTCTGCAGCGCGGCGGCGCCCATCGAGCCGTCGAAGTAGGTGCCGAAGCGGTCCCGCAGCTCGCGGTAGAGCAGCTCGTCGCCCTCCAGGTCCTGGACCTTGAGGTTCTTGAAGCGGTTCCAGACCTCGTCGAGGCGGTCGAGCTCGCGCTGCGCGCGGTCCCGGAGCTGCTTCATCTCGCGCTCCGCGCCCTCGCGCACCTTGCGGCGGGCGTCGGCCTTGGCACCCTCGGCCTCGAGCTCGGCCAGGTCGGCCTCCTGCTTCTTGGCCCTGGCCTCCAGGTCGGCGTCGCGGCGCTGCTCGATCTGCTGGCGCTCGACGGAGATGTGCGCCTCAAGCGACGGCAGGTCGCGGGTGCGACGCTCCTCGTCCACGTACGTGATCATGTACGCGGCGAAGTAGATGACCTTCTCCAGGTCCTTGGGGGCCAGGTCCAGCAGGTAGCCGAGCCGGGACGGCACGCCCTTGAAGTACCAGATGTGGGTCACCGGCGCGGCGAGCTCGATGTGGCCCATCCGCTCGCGACGCACCTTGGCGCGGGTCACCTCGACGCCGCAGCGCTCACAGATGATGCCCTTGAAGCGGACGCGCTTGTACTTGCCGCAGTAGCACTCCCAGTCCCGGGTGGGGCCGAAGATCTTCTCGCAGAAGAGGCCGTCCTTCTCGGGCTTGAGGGTGCGGTAGTTGATGGTCTCCGGCTTCTTGACCTCGCCGTGTGACCACTGACGGATGTCGTCGGCGGTCGCCAGGCCAATCCGCAGTTCGTCGAAGAAGTTGACGTCGAGCACTCTCGTCAATCCCTCTCAGTGTCGTGTCATCAATGGTCTGATCGGGGTCTCGGGGCGGCCGGCGGAGCCGTGTGCGCTCCGCCGGCCGGACCCGTCAGACCTCTTCGACGCTGCTCGGCTCGCGCCGGGACAGGTCGATACCCAGCTCTTCCGCGGCGCGGAAGACGTCCTCGTCGGTGTCGCGCATCTCGATGGACATGCCGTCCGAGGACAGCACCTCCACGTTGAGGCAGAGCGACTGCATCTCCTTGATGAGGACCTTGAAGGACTCCGGGATGCCCGGCTCGGGGATGTTCTCGCCCTTGACGATGGCCTCGTAGACCTTCACGCGGCCGGTGACGTCGTCGGACTTGATGGTCAGCAGCTCCTGGAGGGCGTAGGCGGCGCCGTACGCCTCCAGCGCCCATACCTCCATCTCGCCGAAACGCTGTCCGCCGAACTGGGCCTTACCACCCAGCGGCTGCTGGGTGATCATCGAGTACGGGCCGGTCGAACGGGCGTGCAGCTTGTCGTCGACGAGGTGGTGCAGCTTGAGGATGTACATGTAGCCGACCGAGATCGGGTCGGGGAACGGCTCGCCGGAGCGGCCGTCGAACATCCGCGCCTTACCGGTGGGCAGCACCAGGCGGTCGCCGTCGCGGTTGGGGATGGTGGACTCGAAGAGACCGGCCATCTCGTCCTCGCGGGCACCGTCGAACACCGGGGTGGCGACGTTGGTGCCGGGCGCGACGTCGTCGGCGCCGATGGCCGCAAGACGCTGCTTCCACTCCGCGTCCGTGCCCTCGACCTTCCAGCCCTGGGAGGCCAGCCAGCCCAGGTGGATCTCGAGGACCTGGCCCGGGTTCATCCGGGAGGGCACGCCCAGCGGGTTGAGGATGATGTCGACGGGGGTGCCGTCCTCCAGGAACGGCATGTCCTCGACGGGCAGGATCTTGGAGATCACGCCCTTGTTGCCGTGCCGGCCGGCCAGCTTGTCACCGTCGGTGATCTTGCGCTTCTGCGCCACGTAGACGCGGACCAGCTGGTTCACGCCCGGGGGCAGCTCGTCGCCCTCCTCGCGGTCGAAGACGCGCACGCCGATGACCTTGCCGGTCTCACCGTGCGGCACCTTCAGCGAGGTGTCACGGACCTCACGCGCCTTCTCGCCGAAGATCGCGCGCAGCAGCCGCTCCTCGGGGGTCAGCTCGGTCTCGCCCTTCGGGGTGACCTTGCCGACCAGGATGTCGCCGGCCTCGACCTCGGCGCCGATACGGATGATGCCGCGGTCGTCCAGGTCGGCCAGGACCTCCTCGGAGACGTTCGGGATGTCCCGGGTGATCTCCTCGGGGCCCAGCTTGGTGTCCCGGGCGTCGACCTCGTGCTCCTCGATGTGGATCGAGGAGAGGACGTCGTCCTGCACAAGACGCTGGGAGAGGATGATCGCGTCCTCGTAGTTGTAGCCCTCCCACGGCATGAAGGCGACCAGCAGGTTCTTGCCGAGCGCCATCTCGCCGCGCTGGGTGGAGGGACCGTCGGCGATGACCTGGCCCGCGATCACCCGCTCGTTCTCCTCGACCAGGACCTTCTGGTTGTAGGAGGTGCCCTGGTTGGAGCGGTGGAACTTGGCCAGCCGGTGGGTGACGTGGGTGCCGTCGTCGTTGGCGATGGTGATGTAGTCGGCGGAGACGTCGCTGATGACGCCGTCCTGCTCGGCCTTGATCACGTCGCCCGCGTCGACCGCGGAGCGGTACTCCATGCCGGTGCCGACCAGCGGGGACTCCGCCTGGATCAGCGGCACGGCCTGGCGCATCATGTTCGAGCCCATGAGCGCGCGGTTGGCGTCGTCGTGCTCGAGGAAGGGGATCATGGCCGTCGCGACCGACACCATCTGGCGCGGCGAGACGTCCATGTAGTCGACCTCGGTGCCGGCGACGTAGTCGACCTCGCCGCCCCTCCGGCGGACCAGCACGCGGCCCTCGGCGAACCGGTAGTCGTCGGTCAGCCGCGCGTTGGCCTGCGCGATGACGAACCGGTCCTCCTCGTCCGCGGTCAGGTAGTGGACCTCGTCGGTGACGACGCCGTCGGTGACCTTGCGGTAGGGGGTCTCCACGAAGCCGAACGCGTTCACCCGGCCGAAGGCGGCGAGCGAACCGATCAGGCCGATGTTCGGGCCCTCTGGGGTCTCGATCGGACACATCCGCCCGTAGTGCGACGGGTGCACGTCACGGACCTCGAGGCCGGCCCGCTCACGGCTCAGACCACCGGGGCCGAGCGCGTTCAGGCGGCGCTTGTGCGTCAGCCCGGAGAGCGGGTTGGTCTGGTCCATGAACTGGGACAGCTGGCTGGTGCCGAAGAACTCCTTGATGGAGGCGACGACCGGCCGGATGTTGATCAGGGTCTGCGGCGTGATCGCCTCGACGTCCTGGGTGGTCATGCGCTCGCGGACGACGCGCTCCATCCTGGCCAGGCCGGTGCGGACCTGGTTCTGGATGAGCTCGCCGACGTTGCGCAGGCGGCGGTTGCCGAAGTGGTCGATGTCGTCCGTCTCGACGACGATCGTCCGACCGCTCGCGGTGGTGGTCTCGGTCTCGCCCGCGTGCAGCTTGACCAGGTACTTGATCGTGTTGACGATGTCCTCGACGGTGAGCACGCCGGCGTCCAGCGGCTCGTCCCCGCCGAGCTTCTTGTTGATCTTGTACCGGCCGACCTTGGCCAGGTCGTACCGCTTCGGGTTGAAGTACAGGTTCTCCAGCAGGGTCTGCGCGGCCTCGCGGGTCGGCGGCTCGCCCGGGCGGAGCTTGCGGTAGATGTCGAGCAGCGCGTCGTCCTGGCCCTGGGTGTGGTCCTTCTCCAGGGTGGCCCGCATCGACTCGTACTCGCCGAACTCCTCGAGGATCTGGTCCGAGGTCCAGCCGAGGGCCTTGAGCAGCACGGTCACGGACTGCTTGCGCTTGCGGTCGATGCGCACGCCGACCATGTCGCGCTTGTCGATCTCCATCTCCAGCCAGGCACCCCGGGAGGGGATGATCTTGGCGGAGAACAGGTCCTTGTCGGACGTCTTGTCGATCGTGCTGTCGAAGTACGCGCCCGGCGAGCGGACCAGCTGCGTCACGACGACGCGCTCGGTGCCGTTGATGCAGAAGGTGCCCTTGTCGGTCATGAGCGGGAAGTCGCCCATGAAGACCGTCTGGGACTTGATCTCACCGGTCTCGTTGTTGGTGAACTCGGCGGTGACGAAGAGCGGGGCCGCGTACGTGAAGTCGCGCTCCTTGCACTCGTCGATCGAGTTCTTCGGCGGCTCGAAGCGGTGGTCACGGAAGGTCAGGGACATGGAGCCCGAGAAGTCCTCGATCGGGGAGATCTCCTCGAAGATCTCCTCCAGACCCGACTTCGTCGGAACGTCCTGTCCACTTTCCAGCGCGGCCTCGACGCGGGCTTTCCAGGCGTCGTTACCGAGGAGCCAGTCGAAACTCTCGGTCTGCAGCGCAAGGAGATTCGGAACCTCGAGCGGTTCCTTGATCTTCGCAAAGGAGACGCGCAGCGGTGCGGTGCTGGCGCCGTTGTTCGTACTGTTGGTCGAGGCGTTGCGCGAGGCGGCCAAGAGGGGGTCCTTCCGAGGGCTCGGACTCTCTGCGCGCGTGCCCGCCCCCCTGGTGACGGGCAGAGAGAAGCTAGGCAGCGCAAAGGGTCAGTGTAGCCACATGACCCACTGATGTCCAATGCCACTATCAACCATCGAGGAGCCACCCTCGGTGTTCTCTCAAGCCGACCCGCTCCCGACCGCCTCGGTCGCCGGGTGCGGACCCGTCTGCCGGATGTTTCCCGCGTGCGCCGGGATCCATGCCTCGGAACATGGACCTATCTGGCCACGCGACCTGAGAATCGCGCGCCCGCCGCGGTTCGTCAAGGCCCGAGGCGACCCCTCGGCCCCCGTCGACGGCCGAAGATCACCATACCCGTCACCCGCGTCAGGGCAAGCAGGCGGCCGACACAAAGCCGCGGGGCGACCACCCTGATGGGTGATCGCCCCACAGCGACCGCGTGGACGGCGGTCAGAGGATCTCTCGGCAAGAGACCGGGGTCACTTGACCTCGACGCTGGCGCCGGCGCCCTCGAGGGCCTCCTTGGCCTTGTCGGCGGCCTCCTTGTTGACCTTCTCGACGACCGCCTTCGGGGCGCCGTCGACGAGCTCCTTGGCCTCCTTCAGGCCGAGCGAGGTCAGCTCGCGCACGACCTTGATGACCTGGATCTTCTTCTCGCCGGCACCGGTCAGGATGACGTCGAACTCGTCCTTCTCGGGCTCGGCCTCGGCGGCGGCGCCACCACCGGCCGGGGCGGCGGCGACGGCGACCGGGGCGGCGGCCTCGACGTCGAACCTCTCCTCGAACGCCTTCACGAAGTCGGAGAGCTCGAGGATGGTCATGCCGGAGAACTGCTCGAGCAGCTCGTCCTGGGACAGCTTCGCCATGATGGCGGTCCTTCCTGCTAAGTCGGCTGGGTGCCGGGGAAACCGGGTGTGTGACGTGAGTGGGCGGATGCCTACTCGGCGGGAGCCGGCTCGCCGGCACCTTCCTGCTCGGCCTTCGCGCGCAGCGCGTCCACGGTGCGGACGAACTTCGTGAGCGGGGCCTGGAAGGTCGCCGCGGCCTTGGCCGTGGTCGCCTGCAGGGCACCCGCCAGCTTGGCGAGCAGTACCTCGCGGGACTCGATGTCCGCGAGCCTGTTGACCTCGTCGGCGGTCAGCGACTTGCCGTCGATGAAACCGCCCTTGATGACGAGCGCCGGGTTCTCCTTGGCGAAGTCGCGCAGGCCCTTCGCCGTCGCGACCGGGTCACCGGTCACGAAGGCGACGGCCGTGGAGCCCTTGAAGTACTCGTCGAGTCCGTTGACCCCGGCCTCCTTGGCCGCGATCTTGGACAGCGTGTTCTTCGCCACGCTGTACTGAGCGTTCTCACCGAGCGAACGGCGCAGCGTCTTGAGCTGCGCGACGGTGAGACCGGTGTACGCGGTGACGACGGCCGCGTTGGACTTCGCGAACTTCTCCTGAAGTTCCGCGACGGCTGCCGCCTTGTCGGTGTTCGCCATAACCTCGGCCCTCCTTCCGGGTTCTGCCGGGTGATGAAAACCGCACGGAAGGAAGGGTCACGCAGAAACGGACAGCGCCCCAAAAAGAAAGCGCCCCGGCGCAGGCGCTCAGGGCGTAGAACGGGGACCATGGGTCCACCACATCGCACACGATCACCTGCGCAGGCCGTCCGCACTCGGCGGATCCTTCGGCCACCTGAACCCTGACGGGACCAGGCAGCGACCAGCGGTCTTTGGCTACCGCAGCAATGTACGCGAACGGCTCGGCGCCAGGCAAATCCAGTGCCCGGCGCCGGCCGGCGGGGGTGCGGTCAGAGGGACTCGGGCTGGACGCCCATGCTCTCCATCAGCTCCATGAAGTCGACGTAGGAGCCCTCCTCGGGGGCAGCCACGTCGACGTCGGCGCCGAGGTCCGTGTAGCGCACCTCGGTGGTCACCGGGCCCATCTCGGAGTCGAACGCCTGGCGGATCTGGATCGGGAAGTCGTTCTCGTCGACCCAGACGTCGATGTCGTACGACTCGATGCCCGACTGCTCCATGTTGTCGGTGAGCTGCTGGAGCTCCTCCTCGGTGAAGACGTCCGCCGCGCCGTTGTTCTGCAGGGCATCCTCGACGGAGACCGTGCCCTGGTAGTGCTCGACGGTCACGCCGTCGATCTCCTCCTCGCCGACCGACTCGATGTCGGGTGACTGGAGCAGCAGCCCCATCTGCGCGGACGGGTCCTGGCTGGCCTCGTCGAAGCCCATGTCCATGGCCTGCGCGAGGGCCGGGTCGCCGGACTCCTCGGCGAGCGCGCCCATGTCCATCATCATCCACTCGCGGCCGTCGAACTCGGCCGCGAAGGACTCGCCCAGGTTCATGTACATCACGTCGTTGAGCATGACCATGCGCATCTCGGAGGGAGCCTCGGGGCCGAGCTGCATCGCCTCGCCGCTCAGGGTGGCGTCCAGCACGACGCCGTCGCCCCAGGACATGAAGCCCGAGATCTCGACCTCACCGCCGGTCGCCGTCGTGGGCCCCGAGGTCGTCGCCGTGAAGCCGGCGGAGGTGATCTCGGTGGTGGACTCGGCTGCGGCCTGCACCGCGCTGAAGGCGTCGCCCGACGTGGCCCCACCGTCGCGCTCGCCGCCGCCGAAGGCGCCCTCGTCACCGTCCTCCGAACCGCTACAGGCCGCCGTGGCGCCGACCAGCACCACCGCGGCGGCGCTCAGTGCGGCTCGGTGTATGGAACGCATGCTTCCCCCCTGGGAATTGTGAACAAGTACACCAGTTCTCCACCTTAACCCGGGCTGCCGACAACGGCGAACGCCCGCTCCCGCTCTGTGACAGAACGGGAACGGGCGTGGTGGTGCTCGCGGTTCGTCGCGCGTCAGGCGGCGACGCCGTCCTCCTCGAGGAGGTCACGCGTGCGGTTGGGGTCGACCGGCACACCGGGGCCCATCGTCGTGGTGATGGTGGCCTTCTTGAGGTAACGCCCCTTCGCCGCGGACGGCTTGAGCCGCAGGATCTCGTCCAGCGCGGCGGCGTAGTTCTCCACGAGCTGCTGCTCGCTGAAGGACACCTTGCCGATGATGAAGTGGAGGTTGGAGTGCTTGTCCACCCGGAACTCGATCTTGCCGCCCTTGATGTCGGTGACGGCCTTGGCGACGTCGGGGGTGACGGTGCCGGTCTTCGGGTTCGGCATCAGGCCGCGCGGACCGAGCACCCGGCCCAGGCGACCGACCTTGCCCATCAGCTCGGGCGAGGCGACCACGGCGTCGAAGTCGAGGAAGCCCTTGGCGACGCGGTCGATCAGCTCGTCGGAGCCGACGATGTCGGCGCCGGCGGCCTCCGCCGCCGCCGCACGGTCACCGGTCGCGAAGACCAGGACCCGGACGGTCTTGCCGGTGCCGTGCGGGAGGTTGACGGTGCCGCGGACCATCTGGTCGGCCTTGCGCGGGTCGACGCCCAGGCGCATGGCGACCTCGACGGTCGCGTCGAACTTGGCCGTCGAGGTCTCCTTGGCGAGACGGACGGCGTCGAGCGGTGCGTAGACGGCGGTCTTGTCGACCTTCGCGTCGGCGCCGCGGAGATTCTTGCTGCGCTTCACTGCTGCTCCTGCAAGCTGGCGAATGGAGTCGTGGTCCGGACCAGCGCCTGGCCCTGCCACGGTTGGGGTTGCTGCGATCAGCCCTCGACGGTGACGCCCATGGAACGGGCGGTGCCGGCGATGATCTTCTCGGCGGCGTCCAGGTCGTTGGCGTTGAGGTCGGGCATCTTGGTCGTGGCGATCTCACGGACCTGGGCGCGGGTGATCTTCGCGACCTTGGTCTTGTGCGGCTCGCCCGAGCCCTTCTCGACGCCGGCGGCCTTGAGGATCATCTTCGCGGCCGGCGGGGTCTTGGTGATGAAGGTGAAGGAGCGGTCCTCGTAGACCGTGATCTCCACCGGGATGACCCAGCCGCGCTGCGACTCGGTCGCCGCGTTGTAGGCCTTGCAGAACTCCATGATGTTGACGCCGTGCTGACCCAGCGCCGGGCCGACCGGCGGAGCCGGGTTGGCGGCACCCGCCTGGATCTGGAGCTTGATCAGCCCCGTGACTTTCTTCCTGGGAGGCATGCTCTCCGGGTCCTTAACCTCGTGAACGGTGCGCGTCCGCCCTGGCCGGGCGGAGGCATACCGCACCACGGTACCGGCCGCCGCTTCCCCGCCCAAATCCGGGCCCTCACGGCCGCAGGGGCCCTGACCGCGGCGGAACCGCGGTCAGGGCCCCTGCGGGCCGAACGTGCGAGGCGTCAGTTCTTCTGGATCTGGTCGAAGCTCAACTCGACCGGCGTCTCGCGGCCGAAGATCTCGACGAGGCCCTTGACCTTCTTGGAGTCCGGGTTGATCTCGTTGATCGTGGCCTGCAGCGTGGCGAACGGGCCGTCGGTGACGGTGACCGAGTCGCCGACCTCGAAGTCGAGGACCTGGACCTCGACCTTGCGGCCGCCGGCCGCCGCGCCCTCGGCGCCCGCCTCGGCCGCGGCCTTCTGCTCGGCCTCGGGGGCCAGCATCTTGACGATCTCGTCCAGCGTCAGCGGGTACGGGTCGTAGGCGTTGCCCACGAAGCCGGTGACGCCCGGGGTGTTGCGGACCACGCCCCAGGACTCGTTGGTCAGGTCCATCCGCACCAGGACGTAGCTCGGCAGCTTGTTCTGCTTGATGGTGCGGCGGTCGCCGTTCTTGATCTGGACGACTTCTTCCTGCGGCACCTCGACCTGGAAGATGTAGTCCTCGACGTTGAGCGAGACGGCGCGCTGCTCGAGGTTGGTCTTCACGCGGTTCTCGTAACCCGCGTAGGTGTGCACGACATACCACTCGCCGGGGAGGACCCGCAGTTCCTCGCGGAGCTGCGCCACGGGGTCCACCGGCTCCTCAACCGCTTCTTCCGCGGGCTCGCCGGCCTCGTCCTCGTCCTCGACGCGGACCGCGGCCTCCTCGGCGGGCTCGCCGGCCGCGGCCTCGGCAGCTTCCTCCTGGTCGACGGTGTCCGCTGCCTCGACAATGTCACGCGCGGTGTCCTCGCCCTCGACCTCGGCGGACGCGGCGTCATTGTGGTTCGGGTCAGACACGGTAGCTGCTTCTTCCTGACTTACGACACGGAGGTGAATGGGTCAGCCGAAGACGTACTCGACGGCCCGGCTGAATCCAAAGTCAATCACGGTCAGGATGCAGATGACGACGATCACGAAGACGATCACCGCCGTCGTGTAGGTCGAGAGCTGGCGCCTGGAGGGCCAGACCACCTTGCGGAGCTCGGCGACGACCTGGCGGTAGAAGAGTGCGAGCCGACCCAACGGGCCGCGCTTGGCGCGACGGCCGCGGCGTTTGCCGGTGCCCTCCCCCTGGGGCTGGGGCTCGGGGGTCTCCACGGAGTCTGTGATCCCAGCCACTCGTCCTCACCTGATCCCGGTCATGGTCAAAGGCCGCCCGGCCACCCGGACGGCTGTTCACCTTACGTGTAGCAGGGCCGGAGGGACTTGAACCCCCAACCGCTGGTTTTGGAGACCAGTGCTCTACCAATTGAGCTACGACCCTTTGCCGCGTGGTGCCCGACAACGTACCGCATCGGAAGCGCCACCGGTGAGGAGTGTACGTGCTGAATCGCCGCCCGTCGAACGGGTAGGAGCGCGGGAGCAGTGATCCACGCGAGGACGGTGGGAGATCCCATGTGCCACAGCCGTGCCATGTCTGGGACGATGCCCCTATGAGTGCCGCGACATCCCCAGCTCCCGAAGCGCCCCGGGTCTCGGCCCGGATCGGCGCCATCTCCGAGTCGGCCACGCTGGCCGTGGACGCCAAGGCCAAGGCCCTCAAGGCCGCCGGCCGTCCGGTGATCGGATTCGGCGCCGGCGAGCCCGACTTCCCGACCCCCGACTACATCGTCGAGGCGGCGGTCGAGGCGTGCCGCGCCCCCCGGTTCCACCGCTACACGCCGCCGGGCGGGCTGCCGGAGCTGAAGGAGGCGCTGGTCGCCAAGACGCTGCGCGACTCGGGTCTGACGATCACGCCGTCCCAGGTGCTGGTGACCAACGGCGGCAAGCAGGCGATCTACGAGGCGTTCGCGGCCCTGCTCGACCCGGGCGACGAGGTCATCGTGCCGGCCCCTTACTGGACGACGTACCCGGAGTCGATCCGGCTCGCGGGCGGCGTGCCCGTGGAGGTGGTCGCGGACGAGACCACCGGATACCGGGTGAGCGTCGAGCAGTTGGAGGCGGCGCGCACCGAGCGCACCAAGGTGCTGCTGTTCGTCTCGCCGTCCAACCCGACCGGCGCGGTGTACTCGCGTGCGCAGACCGAGGCGATCGGCCGCTGGGCCGCCGAGCACGGCCTGTGGGTGCTGACGGACGAGATCTACGAGCACCTGGTGTACGGCGACGCCGAGTTCAGCTCGCTGCCAGTGCTGGTCCCCGAGCTCGCCGACCGCTGCGTGATCGTCAACGGCGTGGCCAAGACGTACGCCATGACCGGCTGGCGGGTGGGCTGGCTGATCGGCCCGCAGGACATCGTGAAGGCCGCCACCAACCTCCAGTCGCACGCCACCTCCAACGTGAGCAACGTGGCGCAGGCCGCGGCGCTCGCCGCCGTCTCCGGCGACCTGACGGCGGTGGCCGAGATGCGGTCCGCCTTCGACCGGCGCCGCCGCACGATCGTGCGGATGCTCGACGAGATCGAGGGCGTCGACTGCCCGGAGCCCGAGGGCGCGTTCTACGCCTACCCGTCGGTCAAGGCGCTGCTCGGCAAGGAGATCAGGGGCCGGCGGCCGGCCACCAGCCTGGAGCTCGCCGCGGTGCTGCTCGAGGAGGCGGAGGTGGCGGTGGTGCCGGGTGAGGCGTTCGGCACCCCCGGCTACCTGCGGCTGTCCTACGCGCTGGGCGACGACGACCTGGTCGAGGGCGTCTCGCGGATCCAGAAGCTGCTGGCCGAGGCACGGGACTGAGGTTCGGGGAGGTCCCCCTGGGGGGTATGCGACTACCGGACGTCGCCGCGTATACGGCAGGATCTGAAGATGGATCGTGTACGTGACGTCCGGTCGCTCCCCAAGGCGCACCTGCATCTGCACTTCACCGGGTCGATGCGTCCCGGAACGCTGCTCGAGCTGGCCGACAAGTACGGGGTCAGCCTGCCGGATGCGCTGAGCGGGGACCGGCCGCCACGGCTGCGGGCCACGGACGAGCGCGGCTGGTTCCGCTTCCAGCGGCTCTACGACGCGGCGCGCGCCTGCCTGCGGGCCCCCGAGGACATCCAGCGGCTGGTCCGCGAGGCGGCCGAGGAGGACCTGGCGGACGGCTCGCGCTGGCTGGAGATCCAGGTCGACCCGACGTCGTACGCGCCGCGGCTCGGCGGCCTGATCCCCGCGCTGGAGATCATCCTGGACGCGGTGGAGACCACGGCCCGGGAGACCGGCCTCGGGATGCGGGTGCTGGTTGCGGCCAGCCGGATCAGGCACCCGCTGGACGCCCGCACGCTGGCCCGCCTCGCCGTCCGCTACCGGGACCGCGGGGTCGTCGGGTTCGGCCTGTCCAACGACGAGCGCCGGGGCATGGCGCGCGACTTCGACCGGGCCTTCGCGATCGCCAGGGACGGCGGGCTGCTGGCCGCGCCGCACGGCGGCGAGCTGTCGGGCCCGGCCAGCGTCCGCGACTGCCTCGACGACCTGCGGGCCGCGCGGATCGGCCACGGGGTGCGGGCGGCCGAGGACCCCTACCTGCTGGAGCGGCTGGCCGCGGCACGGGTGACGTGCGAGGTGTGCCCCGCGTCCAACGTGGCGCTCGGGGTCTACGAGACGCTGGCCGACGTGCCGCTGCGGACCCTGTGGGGCGCCGGCGTGCCGATGGCGCTCGGCGCGGACGACCCGCTGCTCTTCGGCTCGCGGCTGGCCGCGCAGTACGAGATCGCCCGGGAGCACCACGGCTTCACCGACGTCGAGCTGGCCGAGCTGGCCCGCCAGTCGGTGCGGGCCTCGGCGGCGCCGGAGGACGTGCGGGAGAAGATCCTGGTCGAGATCGACGAGTGGCTGGCCGTGTAGGGCCCGGCGCTCAGAGGGCGATGCCGACCAGCACCGGCTCGTTGACCAGGGTGACGCCGAACGCCGCGCGGACCCCGTCCCGCACCTCGCGGGCGAGGTCGAGCACGTCGGCGGCCGTGGCCTCGCCGCGGTTGGTGAGGGCGAGGGTGTGCTTGCCCGAGATGCGGGCGCGGCCCGTGCCGTACCCCTTGGTGAAGCCGGCACGGTCGATCAGCCAGGCGGCCGACGTCTTGGTGCGGCCCTCGCCGGCCGGGTAGGCGGGCGGCGCGGCGTCGGGCCCGAGGCGGTCGGCGACGCGGGCGAGGAACGCGGCGTGCTCGGCGTCGTCCAGGATCGGGTTGGTGAAGAACGAGCCGGCGGACCAGGTGTCGTGGTCCTCCGGGTCGAGCACCATGCCCTTGCCGGTGCGCAGCTTGAGGACGGCCTCGCGCGCCCTGCCGACGGGCACCCGCGCCCCGGGGGCCACGCCGAGCAGCCTGGCGGCCTCGGCGTAGCGGATGGGCCCGGAGAGGCCGCCGGCGTCCTCCAGGTCAAGCCGGACCCGCAGCACGACGTGGCGGTCGGGCTCGGCCTTGAAGCGGCTGTGCCGGTAGGCGAAGCCGCACTCGGCGCCGGGGATGGTGACGACGGCGCGGGCGACGCGGTCGTAGGCGACGACCTCGCTGATGACGGAGGAGACCTCCTGGCCGTAGGCGCCGACGTTCTGGATCGGGGTGGCCCCGGCGGAACCGGGGATGCCGGCCAGGCACTCGACGCCGGCGAGCCCGGCGTCCACGGTGCGGGCGACGGCGTCCGACCAGTTCTCGCCGGCGGCGAGCTCCAGGCGGGTGCCGTCGAGGTGGTGTCCCGTGGTGGCGACGCGCAGCGCGGTGCCGGGGAAGCCGGCGTCGCCGACGAGCAGGTTGCTGCCGCCGCCGACGACCAGCAGCGGCGTCCCGGCCTCGTCGGCGGCGCGCACCTCGGCGACCACCTCGTCGTCGGTCTCGGCCACCACGAGCCGCCGCGCCGGGCCTCCGACCCGGAGGGTGGTCAGGGGCGCGAGCGATGCGTTCTGGGTCTCCTGCACCACCCCAGCCTAAGCGCCCTGCCGGGCGCGACGGCCCGAAGGGCGTGGGTGGCGCGGCCGGTCCGGTACGTCAACCGACGCGGGCGCCGTAGACGTGGTCGACGGTCATGGTCATGAGCACCCGGCGGTCCGAGACCATCACGGAGCGGTACTCGTCCCAGTCCGGGTGCTCGCCGGCGGCCCTGCGGTAGTACTCCACCAGGGCCTCGACCTCGGGCCCGTGCGGGTCGGTCCCGGGACCGGTGAGCGTGGCCACGCCCTCGGCCGTGGCCCACGACCACCCGTCGGCGCTGGTGACCTCCAACGTGGCCCGCGGGTCGCGCCGCAGGTTCACCGTCTTGGCCCGCCCCTCGGTAATGGAGACGAGGATGACCTCGGCCTCCCGGTCGTAGAACGGCATGACGGGCGACAGCTGCGGCCGCCCGTCGGCCTTGATGGTCGCCAGCACCCCGAGCCGGCTCTCCGCGAGCAGCTCACGCGGATCGAAGGACGCGGTCGTCGTCATGAGACGATCATCGCCCCTGACACCGTGTCAGGGTCAAGCGGAGCCCCCTCCGGCCGGCGGCCGCCGAGGAACTGCGCCGAGCCGAGTGGCGAGCCTTCGGCCCGGTACCCGCTTCGCGGGACGGGACCGGCGAAGCCAGCCCCTGCGGGCGGCCGGGGGGACATCGAGCCGGTCCGCCGGGCGGCCACGGCCGGCACGGATACCCGAGCCCTGCGGCCTTCCGAACCCGGAGCGGCGAAGCCGCCGGCAGGGCTGAGGCCCCTTCGAGGCGTTCAGCCCGCCAGGGCGGCCTGTCACGAAAGGCGGACGACCGCCCGGGCGAGGCCGAGGACCTTCTGGCCGGCGCTGCGCGCGGTGATGTCGACGCGGACGGTGCGGGCCTCGTCGTCGAGGAGGGCCGCGACCTTGGCGGTGACCTCGATCTCCGCGCCCTTGTCGTCGTCGGGGACGACGACCGGCTTGGTGAAGCGCACGCCGTACTCGAGCACCGCGCCCGGGTCACCGGCCCAGTCGGTGACGACGCGGCCCGCCTCGGCCATGGTGAACATGCCGTGCGCGATCACGTCCGGCAGGCCCACCTCCCTGGCGAACCGCTCGTTCCAGTGGATGGGGTTGAAGTCGCCCGAGGCGCCCGCGTACCGCACCAGCGTGGCGCGGTCGACCGGGAAGACGACGCCCGGCAGCTCGGTCCCGACCTCGACGTCCGCGTACGCGATCCTCGCCGCCACGCCTACTCCCCCGCCCCGCTCATCCTGGCCACCAACTTGGTGTGCACGGTCACCACATGCTCGCCGGACGCGTCGTGCACGTCGCCGCGCACGTCCACGATCTCGTTGCCGGCGCGCGAGCTCACCGCCTCGATGACCGAGGTCACCGAGAGCCGGTCGCCGGCGCGCACTGGGCGGGCGTAGGCGAACTTCTGGTCGCCGTGGACCACCCGGCTGTAGTCGAGGCCGAGCTGCGGGTCCTGGATGACCGTCTGGGCCGCCGCGAAGGTGATGGAGAACACGAAGGTCGGCGGGGCGATCACGTCCGGGTGGCCGAGCGCCTTGGCCGCCTCCGGGTCGGTGTAGGCCGGGTTGGCGTCCCCGATGGCCTCGGCGAACTCGCGGATCTTCTCGCGCCCCACCTCGTAGGGCACGGTGGGCGGGTAGCTCCGCCCCACGAAGGACTCGTCCAGTGGCATGGGACCCCTCTCGACTCGACTGCCCGGCCTGACGGTGACCGGCCAGACAGCCTACGAGGCCGCTCCCGGGGACGGGAGCGGCCTCGTCTACGAAACTCTGCGATCGCTGTTAGCGGGTCTCGCGGTGTGCGGTGTGCGCGTTGCAACGCGGGCAGTGCTTCTTCATCTCCATACGGTCCGGGTCGTTACGCCGGTTCTTCCTGGTGATGTAGTTCCGCTCCTTGCACTCCACGCAGGCCAGCGTGATCTTCGGGCGGACGTCGGTGGCAGCCACGTGAGTGCTCCTTGACGGATGGACGGGTAAAACACTTGCTTCAACACAGAGAGAGTAGCCGATCGGAGGACTTAGCCCTCAATCGGCTACTGGGGGTAGCGGCGACCGGACTTGAACCGGTGACACAACGATTATGAGCCGTTTGCTCTACCGACTGAGCTACGCCGCCCCTGAGATGAGAGTCCCCGCCCGATGACGGAGACCGACATCCCAGAGCCCCAAAACGGAATCGAACCGTTGACCTTCTCCTTACCATGGAGACGCTCTGCCGACTGAGCTATTGGGGCGAGCGCTGAAGAGATTACACGGTCCCGGGCAGAAGGAGAAATCCATAGGGAGTGGGGACCAACCGCCGGCCACCACGGCGGTACGACTATTCCCTCCTTGCCCTCCCGGGCCCCGCCCGCCCCGTACGCTCCATGCCGATGCTTGCACTCAGGGGACCTCGGCTCGCCGACGGGCGCACCGTCGACCTCCTGCTGAGCGCGGAGCGGATCGAGGCCGTCGGCACCCCGGGGAGCCTGGCCCCGCCCGCCGGCGCGCAGGAGGCGGATCTCTCCGGCTATCTGCTGCTCCCGGCGCCCGCCGAGCCGCACGCCCACCACGACACGGCCCTGACCGGCTCCGGCGGCGGGCCGCCGGCGACCGGCCAGGCGGCGCTGCGCCGCCGCATCACGGAGGCGGCGCTGATCCAGCTCGGGCACGGGGCCACCGCCCAGCGCAGCCACGTCAGGATCGGCGGCGCCGAGTCGCTGGCGGCGCTCGAGGCCGCCCTGGAGACGGCACGGGCGCTGCGCGGCCTGGCGGAGCTGAGCGTGGTCGCGGTGCCCCGGCTGCTGACGGGCCTGGCCGGGGCCGAGAACCGGGCGCTGCTGAGCGAGGCGGCCAAGATGGGCGCCGGGGCGCTCGGCGGCTCGCCCGATCTCGACCCTGATCCGGCCGGCTACCTGGACGTCGTGCTGGGCATCGCGGAGGAGCACGGTTGCGCGATCGACCTGCACACGGACGGCGCCGACCCGGCCAGGCTCGCCCGGCTGGCGTCGGCGGCCGGCGCCTGCCGGTCCGGGGTGGTGATCGGCCCCTGCGGCGGGCTCTCGCTGCTGGCGCCGGAGGACGCGGCGCGGGCGGCGGGGCGGCTCGCGGCCGCCGGGATCACCGTGGTCTGCCTGCCACAGGGCCCGTGCGGGCTCGCCGCCGCACGGGGCGGGGCGGCGGTGCGGCTGCTCACGACGGCCGGGGTGCGGGTGGCGGCGGGCGGCGGGGCGCTGCGGGACGCGGTCAACCCGGTGGGGCGCGGGGATCCGCTGGACACGGCGCACCAACTGGCGGCGCGCGGCCTCTACCGCCCGGCCGAGGCCTACCGGGCGGTCAGCGGCCGGGCCAGGGCCGCGCTCGGGCTGCCCGAGGTGCGGATCGAGGCGGGTTTTCCGGCCGAGCTGCTCGCGGTGCGGGGGCGCACGGTGGCCGACGCGCTCTCCCTGGCATACAGCAGGCTGGTGATCCACCGGGGCCGGATCGTGGCCAGGACCAGCGCCGTTCGCGAGTACTGCGGTGCGGGGGCGGCCGGTGGGCCGGAACTCCCGCGCCAGGCCACCGGATACTGACCGGCCACGGCTCCTTGTCACAGTCTTCGCAACAGGAGACACTTCGTGACGGTTCGTCGGACGTGGGATGTCGGACGTACCGAGCCGCGTTCGTCGAGCGATGCCCGAGCCGGAAGGCAGGTCCTGGCATGGCGTTGACCCTTCGTCGAGCGGCGGTCGCCGCCGCGACCCTCGCTCTCACCCTCCCCCCCCTCCCCTCACTCGCCGCCGCGCCGAGCGCCGAACCGGGCGTCGCGCCAAGCGCCGACCCGACGGCCATCGAGCAACAGGTGATCTTCCGCGCCGCCGAGGACGGCGGGTACGCCTGCTTCCGCATCCCCGCCATCGTGCGCACCAACGCCGGCACCCTGCTGGCGTTCGCCGAGGGCCGCACCAACGACTGCACGGACGGCGGCGACATAGACATCGTCGTCAAGCGGTCCACGGACGGCGGCCGCACGTGGAGCCCGTACCAGGTGATCGACGAGGGCGACGGCGACACGCACGGCAACCCGGCGCCCGTCGTGGACACCAGGACCGGCCGGATCCTGCTGCCGTCCACCCGCAACCCGGGCGTGCCGGGCGGCGGCGACTGCCAGGCGCCGTGCCAGCGGATCCCGTACCTCTCCTACAGCGACGACGACGGCCTCACCTGGTCGGAGCCGCGCAGCCTGGCCGAGGAGCTGCGTCCCGACGACTGGAACTCCTGGTACGCCACGGGCCCGGTGCACGGCGTCCAGCTGACCAGGGGCGAGCACGCCGGCCGGCTGGTGTTCACCGTCAACGCGGAGAGCTACGCGGACGGTCGCATCACGCACGGCCATGCCGCACTCGCCTACAGCGACGACGGCGGGGACAGCTGGACGCTCGGCGCGGTGGACAGCTACCCGGTGGCTGTCGACGGCACCTGGCGGCAGCGGCCTTCCGAGGCGACGCTGGCCGAACTGCCCGACGGCACGCTCTACATCAACGGCCGGGAGCAGGGCGGCACCGACCTGGGCCACCGCACGCACGCCTGGAGCAGGGACGGCGGCGAGACCCTCACCGCGCCGTACCGGGCGGTGCCCGACCTCTACGCGCCGCAGGTGCAGGGCTCGGTGCTGCCGTTCGACGACGAGCGGCTGCTGCTGGCGGTGCCGTCCGATCCCGACCGGCGGCGCCGGATGATGGTGCGCTCCTCGTGGGACGGCGGCCGGACCTGGGAGAGCGTCGAGCAGGGCGCGCTGGTCACCACCGACTGGTCGGGCTACTCGGACATGGTCAGGATCGACGGCGCGACGGTCGGCCTGATGTACGAGGCGGGCCCGGTGGACGCGCGGGACGAGATCAGGTTCGCGCGCTTCGGCGCGGACTTCCTCGGCCCACGGGACGGCGCGGGGCCGACGACCCGCGACGCGGCGCGCGGCGCCGCACCCGCCACCGTGCACGGCGGCGCGGCCACGACGGACGGGCGGTTCGGTGCCGGCGTGGCGTTCGACGGCGCCGACGACGCGGTGCGGCCACCGTACCGGGAGGAACTCCCGCTCGGCGACGGCGACTTCACGGTGAGCCTGTGGTTCAGGTACGAGGCGACGAGCGGGCAGCACCCCTTCCTGTGGATGGGCGGGGTGGGCGGGAACAATCCACAGGTGTGGATCCGCGCCGAGCCCGGCAGCGGGCGGATCCGCGCGCTGCTGACCGCCAGGGACGGCGGGTCGCCGCCCGCCTCGGCCTCGGTGGACGCGCCGGCCGCCCACAACGACGGCCGGTGGCACCACCTGGCGTTCACCCGGTCCGACGGCCGGCTCTCGCTGGCGGTGGACGGCGGCGAGCCGGTGACGGCGGCCGACGTGGCGGGCAGCGTCAGCCGCAACTCCACGTTCGGCGTCCACCTCGGGCAGCGTCCTGACCGCCTGCAGTGGATGTCGGGAGCGCTCGACGAGGTGCGGGTGTACGACCGGGCGCTGTCGGCGGGCGAGTTGGCGTGGCTCAGGGCGTTCAACGTCGGCCCCCGGGACGCCGTCGTGTCGCTGCCGCTGGACCGCGTCCGGTAGCGGCATGACGTACGGTCGCCGGTATGCGCACAGTCATCGCGGGTGGACACGGAAAGATCGCGCTGCGGCTGGAGAAGCTGCTGGTGGCGCGGGGCGACGAAGCGGTGGGGCTGATCAGGAACCCGGAGCACGCCGCGGAGCTGCGGGCGCTGGGTGCCGAACCGGCGGTCTGCGACCTGGAGTCGGCCTCGGTCGCGGAGGTGGCCCGCGCCCTGGAGGGCGCGGACGCGGCGGTCTTCGCGGCGGGCGCGGGCCCGGGCAGCGGGGCGGCCCGCAAGGAGACGATGGACCGGGCCGGTGCCGTGCTGTTCGCGGACGCGGCGGAGCTGGCCGGGGTGCGGAGGTTCCTGGTGGTCTCGGCCATCCACGCGGACCGGGAGCCGCCACCCGGCACCGACCCGGTGTTCGTCGCCTACCTGCGGGCCAAGGCGGCGGCGGACGCGGACATCAGCGCCCGCACCGGGCGCCTGGCGTGGACGATCCTGCGGCCCGGCGGCCTCACGGACGAGCCGGGCACCGGCCGTGTGACGCTGGCGGAGTCGACGGAGCGCGGTTCCATCAGCCGGGACGACGTGGCGGCGGTGCTGCTCGCCCTGCTGGACACTCCCACCACGACCGGCCTCAGGCTCGACCTGGTGGGCGGGGAGACGCCGATCGCGCAGGCGGTCTCGGAGGTGGCGCACGTCGCCCGCTGAGCCGGCGGAGCCGACTGTCGGTGGCGGGGGTTACGGTGAGTAACGACCAGTCGGTCTCCGAAGGAACGGGAGAAGGCCCATGGGTTCCTGGCACTGGGCGGCGCTCGGCGCCGCGGTCGTGACGTTGGTCGGCACCACCGCCGGCGGGGGTGGCTCCGCCAGCGCCGCGGCGCCGGAGCGCGTGACATCCGTGCCGTTCGTCTCCGGCGAGGGCGGCTACGACACCTACCGGGTGCCGGCCGCCGTCACCACGCCGACCGGGTCGCTGCTGGCCTTCGCCGAGGGCCGGGTCGGCGGAGCGGGGGACAGCGGCGAGATCGACGTCGTCGTCCGCCGCTCGGAGGACGGCGGCCGCACCTGGGGGCCGCTGGACGTGGTGGCCCGCGGCGAGGGCGACACCCGGGGCAACCCGGCGCCCGTCATCGACCCGGCCACCGGCCGGCTCGTGTTGCTCACCTGCTACAACAGCGGCGAGGTCACCGAGGCCCAGATCATCCGCGGCGAGGTGACGCCCGAGCAGAGCCGCCGCGTCTTCGTGCAGTACAGCGAGGACGACGGCCGGTCGTTCACCGAGCCCCGCGAGATCACCGCGGACGTCAAGCCGGAGGAGTGGCGCTGGTACGCCACGGGTCCCGGGCACGCGCTCGCGCTCACCGAGGGCCCGCACGCCGGGCGGCTCGTCGTGCCGGCCAACCACTCGGCCGCGCCGCCGGCCGGCTCACCCGACACCGGCGCGGAGCCCGGGTACTACGGTTCGCACGCGCTGCTCAGTGACGACGGCGGCGAGACGTGGCGCATCGGCTATGTGGACGACAGCTACGACGGCGTCATCAACTCCAACGAGTCGACCGCCGCCGAACTGCCGGGCGGCCGCGTCTACTTCTCCGCCCGCGACCAGCACGGCACCAGCACGGGCAACCGGGCGGACGCCGTCTCGACGGACGGCGGCGAGTCGCTGCGGGGCGGCACCTTCGCCATCCAGGACAGCCTGAACGACGTGCCGGTGGTGCAGGGCAGCGTGCTGCGCCCCGGCGGGGCGGGCGCGCCGCTGCTGTTCTCCGGGCCGTCCAACCCGACCGCCAGGGAGGCCCTGACGGTCTGGCGCAGCGACGACCGGGGCCGCTCGTTCACGCGGGTGGTCACGCTCTCCGCGCTGCCGGCGGCCTACTCGGACCTGGTCGCGGTGGACGACGACACGGTCGGGGTGCTGTACGAGACGGGCGACGAGGGCCCCTACGAGCGGATCGAGTTCCGCTGGCTGGGGGCCCGCTAGGTCAGGAGACGGGGTGGAGGCCGGCGGCGCGCAGCAGTTCGGCGACCCGTGCCTCCTCGTCCGCGGAGAGTGGGACCTGCGGCTCGGCCGTCGTCGCGTGGTCGATGACGCCGAGCAGCCGCAGCGCCGTCTTGAACGCGCCGATGGCGGCCGAGCCGCGGCCCATCCGCTCGGGCGGGGCGGCGTCCACCATGGCGAACAGGGCGAGCAGCCGCTCCTGTTCGGCCCGTGCCAGGTCCCACGCGCCGGCCGCCGCGTGCCGCACGATGCGCACATAGCCGTGCGGGTCGACGTTGCCGAGTCCCGGCACGACGCCGTGCGCGCCGAACTGCAGGGCGGTGTCGACGAGGAGCTCGGAGCCGGTGAGGACGCTGAAGCCGTCCGGGGCGCCGATGGCGACCGACCGCAGCGTGGCCTGGTCGCCGCTGGAGTCCTTGAGCCCGGCCAGAGTCCCGTCGGCGGCGAGGCCGAGCACCAGGTCGGCGTCGAGCTTGCTGTGCACCGAGGACGGCAGGTCGTAGGCGAGGAGCGGGGCCCCGGTGTGCTTGGCGATCAGCTGGAAGTGCCGGGCGATCTCCACCGGGTGGGTCCTGGCGTAGAACGGCGCGGTGGCCACCACGGCGTCGGCGCCGGCGGCGAGCGCCGTCTCCGCGTGGGCCAGCACGCGGGGCGTGGTCATGTCGATGGCGCCGGCGAGCACGGGCAGCGCGCCGGCCACGTGGCGGGTCACGGTCTCCACCACCAGGCGGCGCTGGTGGTCGGTGAGGTAGGCGGCCTCGGAGCTCGACCCGAGGACGAACAGGCCGTCGACGCCGGCGCCGGCGAGGTGGTCGACCAGCCGGGTGAGCGAGCGGGTGTCCACCGCCCCGGCCGGGGTGAGGGGGGTGCAGACGGGCGGGATCACTCCGGTGAGACGGCCGGGCGGCAGGGTCATGTGCGTTCCCTCGTGCGTTGTGCGTTCTCGCGGATGGTTCTCTCAGGCGGGTTCTGGGGAGGTGGCGGCCCGGGCGCGGCGCGCCTGGTCGACGAGGTCGCCGGTGGACTCCGCGCCGGCCACCGGGTGGTGGCAGCGGTACCGATGGTCGCCCTCGTCGGTCGCGAAGTCCGGCATCGACGCGGCGCACGCCTCGTCCGCCTTCCAGCAGCGGGTGCGGAAGGGGCAGCCGCTCGGCGGGTGCACGGCCGAGGGCACGGGACCGACCAGCGGAATCGGCTGGATGGGGTGGAGCAGCCCGGGCGTCGCCGAGAACAGCGCCCTGGTGTACGGGTGCCGCGCGTGCTCGGTGACACGCGCCGCCGGCGACTCCTCGACGACGCGACCCAGGTACATGGTGACGACCCGGTCGCTCATCCGCCGCACGGTCTGGATGTCGTGCGAGACGAACACCAGGGCGAGGCCGAGCCGCTCCTTCAGGTCGAGGAGGAGATTGAGTATCTGGGCGCGGACGGAGACGTCGAGCGCGCTGGTCGGCTCGTCGGCGATCAGCAGCTCGGGTTCGAGGGCGAGGGCGCGGGCGATGGCCACCCGCTGCCGCTGGCCGCCGGAGAGCTGGCCGGGCAGCCGGGCGGCGAGCGACGCGGGGAGCCCGACCAGCGCCATCAGCTCGCGGACGCGCTCGGCGCGCTGCGCCGGGGTGCCGCGGCCGTGCACGTCGAGCGGGTCGCGCAGCACGCGGTGGATCGGCAGCCGGCGGTTGAGCGCGGTCGCCGGGTCCTGGAAGACCATGCCGAGCCGGGTGCCGACGGTGACGCGGCGCTCGCCGGCCGGCATCACCCACAGGTCGCGGCCGCGGTACGCGACGGTGCCGCTGGTCGGGCGCTGCACGCCGATCAGCACCCGGGCCAGGGTGGACTTCCCGCAGCCGGACTCGCCGACCACGCCGACCGTCTCGCCGGGCGCGATGGAGAGGCTGGCGCCGGTCAGCGCGTGCACCCGGTCCCTCCTGAACAGGCCGCCGCTCCTGGCCGGGAAGACGACGTGGGCGTCGGTGACCGCCATCAGGGGCTCGCTCACGGGGCCACCTCGCTTTCCGCAACGGCTGGGTGGTGGCAGAGGACGACGTGCCCCGGCCCCTCGGCCGGGCGCTCGGGCGGCACGGCGGCGCAGTCGGCGTCGGCGAACGGGCAGCGGTCGGCGAACCGACAGCCGGGCGGGAAGTCGGCGGGCGAGGGGACGACGCCCGGGATCTGCGTCATGCGCTCGGCCGTGGCCTCCAGGGAGAGGACGGAGCCGAGCAGGCCGCGGGTGTAGTGGTGGGCCGGGGCCGCCACCAGGTCGGCGGTGACGCCGGTCTCCACGATGTGGCCGCCGTACATGACGGCGACCCGGTCGGTGACGTCGGCCACCAGCGCCAGGTCGTGGGAGACGAGGACCAGCGCGAACCCGAGCTCCTCGCGGAGCCGCAGCAGCAGCTCGATGACCTGCGCCTGGACGGTGACGTCCAGGGCGGTGGTCGGCTCGTCGGCGACGATCAGCCGTGGGTCGCGGGAGAGCGCCATGGCGATGAGCACGCGCTGCCGCTGGCCGCCGGACAGCTCGTGCGGGTAGCTGCTGAGCACCCGCTCCGGGTCGAGCCCGACGAGCTCCAGCAGTTCGGCGGGGGTGCGGTGGCCGCCACGGCGGACCAGCTGCCTGAGCTGGGCGCGGATCGTCATGGCGGGGTTGAGGGAGGAGAGGGCGTCCTGGTACACCATCGCCATCTCGTGCCCGAGCAGCCGCCGCCGCTCGCGGGCCGACAGGCCGACGAGCTCCCGCCCCTGGAACCGGACGCTGCCGCCGACCCTGGCCTCGCGGGGCTGGAGCCCCATGACGGTGAGCGCGGTGAGCGTCTTGCCACAGCCGGACTCCCCGACCACGCCGAGCACTTCGCCGGCCCGGACCTCGAAGCTGACCCCGGCCACGACGTCGGTCGCGCCGAACCCGACGACCAGCCGGTCGACGGCCAACACGGGCTCCCCCGCCCGCCCGCCCCCGTCCCGCCGCAACCGCCGCCCGGCCTCGGCGAGCACATCGGAGAACGGGAACACGTCCCGCGGCCCGGCGAGGACCTCGTCCGCCACCGGGGCCTGGCCGGCCGGGCCAGACCGGTCAACGGCGGCTCCGCCGCCGGGCCCGCTGGCGCCGGAGCCGCCGGCCACGGCTTCGGCCGCGCGAGCGGCCGGCACGGCGGCGGCTACGCCGCCAGCCGAGTCGCCGGTCCCGGACGGCCGGACCGGAACCGGGCCAGCGGCCTGGCCGGTGGCGGCTGCGCCACCGTGTCCGCCTGGCGTCGTACCGCCGGCTACACCGCGCGGCTCCGCCGCGGCGCCGGCAGGAGCCGGCCCGGACGCTTCGGCCGCGCCAGCGGCCGGCACCGGCGCGCCAGCGCCGGACGCCGCGGTTGGCGCCTCCGGCGCCGATGGCGCCGTACGCGCCGATGGCGCCTGGCCGGCCGCCAAGGCCATCGTGTCGGAGAGGGATTCGGACAGGACGTTCAGGCTCAGGACCGTCAGCAGCATCAGCAGGCCGGGGAAGACCGTGGCCCACCAGCCGCCGAGGAGGACCATGTTCTTGCCGTCGGCGATGACGCTGCCCCAGGACGGCTCGGGGGGCCGGACGCCGGCGCCGATGAAGGAGAGGGACGCCTCGAAGACGATCGCCTCGGCCACCATCACCGTGCAGAACACCAGCACCGGCGCGGCGCAGTTGATCGCCACGTGCCGGATCAGGATGTGCGGCGTGCGGGCGCCGATGACTCGTTCCGCGACGACGTAGTCCTCGCCGTACTGCGCCATCACGTTGGCCCGCACGACCCGCGCCACCGGCGGGATGTTGAGGAAGGCGATGGCGCAGATCAGCACCGGGATGCCGCCGCCGAAGACGGCGATGAGGACCGCCGCGAGCGCGATGCCGGGGAAGGCCATGATCACGTCGAGGCCGCGCATCACCGCCTCGTCGACCGCGCGCCGCGACGTGGCGGCGATCGCGCCGAGCACCGCGCCGGCCAGCAGCGCGAGCAGCGTCGCGCCGAGCCCGATGGCCAGCGACCAGCGCGCCCCGTGCATCAGCCGGCTGAGGATGTCCCGACCGAGGCTGTCCTGGCCCATCCAGTGGTCGGCCGAAGGCCCCTCGACCGTCGGCGCCTGCTCGTACGGGTCGTAGGGCGAGAGCAGCGGGGCGAGGAGCGCGGTGAGGACGACGACCGCGAGGACGCCGAGCGCGATCCGCGAGAGTACCGGGAGCCTGCGCAGCCACCTCATGTCGCGCTCCTGAGCCGGGGGTTGACCAGCAGGTAGAGGATGTCGATCAGCAGGTTCACGACCACGAAGCCGACCGCGGTGGTCAGCACCACGCCCTGGACCACCGCCGGGTCGCCGTTGCGCACCGCGTCGATCATCAGCTTGCCCATCCCCGGCAGGGCGAAGATGGTCTCGATCACGACGGCGCCGCCCAGCAGGTAGCCGACCCGGAGGCCGAGCACCGTCAGCGGGTTGATCAGCGCGTTCCGCAGGACGTTGCGCCCGACGACCACCACCGGCGGCAGGCCGCTGCCGACGGCGGTGCGCACGTAGTCCTTGTCCAGCTCCTCGACCACGGCCGTCCGCACGATGCGCGTGAGCTGCGCGGCGACCGGCAGTGAGAGCGCCAGCGCCGGCAGGGTCATGGTCTCCAGCCAGCCGGTGAACGAGTCGTTCGGGTTGATGTAGCCGCCGGTCGGGAACCAGCCGTGGTCCACGGCCGCGTACTGGATGAGCAGCAGCGCCAGCCAGAACGCCGGGGCGGCGACGCCGGTCAGCGAGACGACACGGATCAGCTGGTCGGGCAGCCGGTCCCGGTAGACGGCGGCGGTGACGCCGAGCAGCAGCGCGAGGACGACGGCGATGCCGAGGCCCATGAAGGCCAGTTGCATGGTGAGCGGCAGCGCGGTGGTGACCTGGTCGACGACCGGCGCCCTGGTCAGCACGGAGATGCCCATGTCGCCGCTGAGCAGGTCGCCGACGAAGTCGACGTAGCGCACCGGAAGCGGGTCGAGCAGGCCGTTCTCCTCGCGGAACTGTTGCAGTTGCTCCTGGGTGGGGTTGGCGCCCTGGAAGTACGCGGAGGCCGGGTCCGCGTCGGAGAACCGCATGACCAGGAAGACGAAGAGGACGATGCCGAGCAGCAGGGGCACCAGCAGCAGCACGCGCCGCAGCAGCATTCGGGTGACGATGATCACGACGAGGCCCGCGCCCTTGCCTGGAGCAGGTTGATGCCGGGGTAGGGCTGCGCGCGGACGCCGACGATCCGGTCCGGGTCCCAGGCGGTGAGCAGCTCGTTGTGCACCACGGGGTAGAGGACGGCCTGTTCGGCGATGACGTCCAGGTACTCGTGGACGAGTTCGAGCTTGCGGTCCGGGTCCGGCTCCTCGGTGGCGCGGTCCATCATCGCGAACAGCTCGGCGGCCTCCTCGGTGGTGTCCCAGCCGGTGTAGGCCATCCAGGTGCCGCCCGCCGTGTAGTTGTAGCGGAGGATCAGGTCGGGGTCGAGGCCGAACTGGTTGGGGTTGGAGACGGCGGCGACCACCTGGTAGTCCTGGTCCTGGTCCATCTTGGCGAACAGCGCCGAGGTCTCCTGCGGTTCGAGCGTGGTGCGCACGCCGATCGCGTCCCAGCATTCCTTGATGGTCGGCAGGCAGTCCACGGCCCAGCTGACGTTCACCGACATCAGGGTGAGGTTCAGGTCGCCGACGCCGGCCTCGTCGAGCAACTGGCGGGCCCGCTCGGGGTCGTACGTGTAGACGGTGGCCGCGGGCCGGTGCGCCGGGTGGTCCTCGTTGAGGAACGAGGTGGCCGGCCGGCCGTTGCCGCGGAGCGCGACGTCGACGATCTGCTCGGTGTCGATGGCGTGGAAGAGGGCCTGCCGCACCCGCACGTCGTCGAACGGCGGGTTGTTGGTGTTGAACATCAGGAACAGGTGGTTCATGCCGGCGCCGCCCGCCACCTCCAGGCCGTCGCCGCGCAGCTGCTCGACGTTGGCGTAGGGGATGTTGTCGGCGATCTGGGCGTCGGCGCTGCCGCCGGAGATCCGGGCGACGCGGGGCGCGGCGTCGATGACCGACAGCCAGTTCATGGTGCGGAAGGTGGGCGGCCGGGGGCCGTTGTAGCCGTCGAACGCCTCGAAGACGGTGTTGGACTTGGGCGTGTGGGCGGCCTGCCGGTAGGGGCCGGAGCCGAGCGCGAAGCCGCCGGCCGCGTCGTCCCAGGCGCCCTCGCGGCTGAAGACGTGCCTCGGCATGATCTTGGCGATGGTCAGCCGGGGCGCCGCGTCGGGGAAGGGGAAGCGGAACTCCAGCTCCACGGAGCGCTCGTCGAGCGCCCGGACCTCGGCAAGCCAGGTGACGAAGAAGGAGCGGGTGAGCGGGTTGGCCTCGGCGTCCAGGATCCGCTCGAAGGTGAACACCACGTCCTCGGCGGTGACCGGCTCGCCGTCGTGCCAGACCGCCCCGTCCCGCAGGGTGAACCGCCAGGTGGTGGCCGTCTGGTCGATCGGCAGCGCGGTGGCAAGCGCCGGGTAGGGGGCGCGGGTGATCGGATCGGTGTCGAGCAGCCCCTCGTAGATGTGGTTGTTCCCCGCCATGCCGAAGGCCGAGGCCGTCATGGTCGGGTCCCAACTGCCGTCGTTGCCGTAGCCGATGACCGCGGTGATGTCGGTCATCCCGCCGCCGCCCCGGCCGCCACCCGGGTCGATGGTGGAGGGCGGCCCCGTGCAGGCCCCGAGGGAGGCACTGATGGCGCCGGCCGCGCCCAACGCGCCGGTGAACCTGAGAAAGTCCCTGCGGGCCAGGGCACGTTCCATCGAAGCCTCCAGACGGCTCTGGCGGGAGGTCCTACGTTCTACGTCCGATGTTCACGGTAGGAGCGCCCGCGAAGAGTGGTCAAGACCTGTGCGCCAGAGCGCTGTTGACCAGACGTCCGATGTCCCATCTCCTGGCACAATGTGAACTCCCGGTGTTAGCTCTGCTCTGGTGAGTCGGAAGGGGAGCGCGGCATGGCACGCAGCGTGATGTCGGACGAGGTGCAGCGGCGGATCAAGCAGTTGATCCTGGACCGCCGGCTCGCCCCCGGCGACCCGCTTCCCACCGAGAGCGAGCTGATGGGGCGGTTCGACGTCAGCCGGAACTCGGTGCGGGAGGCGCTCAAGGCGCTCCAGGCCGTGGACATCGTCGACATCAGGCACGGCTTCGGCACCTATGTCGGCGGCCTCAGCCTGGACTCGTTCGTCGAGGGCATGGTGTTCCGGGCGGCGGTCCTGCACGGCCGTGGGCAGGCCAGCCTCTACGAACTGCTCGAGGTGCGCGAGGCGTTGGAGGCCGGCCTGATCGTGGGCGTGGCCGGGAAGGTGCCGGCCAAGGACCTGGCGGTGCTGCACGAGATAGTCGAGACGATGGAGCGGGAGGCGGAGCTCGACCGGGTGACGGCGGCCACCGACCGGGCGTTCCATCTGGCGCTCTACCGCTCCCTCGGCAACCACCTGCTGAGCGAGGTGCTCGACGCCTTCTGGGCCGCGTTCCACGCCGCGTTCCACGGGGTCGGCGAGGAGTCACGCGAGGACCGGGGCGACCCGCACGTGACCACGGCCCGCCACCAGGCCATCCTGGCGGCGCTCGAATCGGGCGACGGGCCGCGTGCCGCCGAGGCGATGCGGCACCATTTCGCCGGCATCCGGCGGGTGTTGGGCGACGCCCCGCCGCCTCTTGAGACTGACGGGAACCTGACCGCGCGGTAGCGGGCCGCGAGCGCGGGGTATGGCCGCGGGGAGGAAGATCAACCTCCCCCACAGGAGCCCGAGTTGAGACCACGCACCGTGCTCGCCACCGCCCTGCTGCTCGCCGCGCTCACCGCCTCGCCGGCGTCGGCGGAGACCCCGACGGCCGCCCTCCAGGAGCGGCTCGGCGACCGCACCGCCGGCTCCTACCTCGACGACGACGGCGACCTGGTCGTCACCGTCACCGACACCTCGGCCGCCCGGGCGGTCACCGCGGCCGGCGCCACGCCGCGCCTCGTCGACCGCGACGCGGCCGACCTCGACGCCGCGGCCGACCGACTGGCCGAGCGGGCCGCCCTACCCGGCACCACCTGGGCCGTCGACCCGGTCGCCAACCAGGTGCTGGTCACCCACGACGACTCGGTCACCGGCGACGCCCTCGCCCGGCTCCGCGCCGTTGTCGCCGGCCTCGGCGACGCCGCCCGCCTGGAGCACTCCCCCGGCACGCTCAGCCCGACGATCGCCGGCGGCGAGGCCGTCTACCGCGGCGGGCGCCCCTGCTCCCTCGGCTTCAACGTGACCGACGGCGAGGACACCTACTTCCTCACGGCGGGCCACTGCACCGACGGCTTCACCGACTGGTTCGCCGACGCGGCGGCCTCGGTGCCGCTCGGCACCACCGTCGACGGCAGCTTCCCCGGCGACGACCACGGCATCGTCCGCTACACCAACGCCACCATCGCCAAGGACGGCGGCGTCCACACCTACGCCGGCCACCAGGACATCACCGCGACCGGCACCCCCGTCGTCGGCCAGCCGATCGCCCGCAGCGGCCGCTCCACCGGCGTCCGCACCGGCGAGGTGACCGCCCTCGACGTCACCGTCAACTACGCCGAGGGCACCGTCACCGGCCTCATCGCCACCACCGCCTGCGCCTTCTCCGGCGACAGCGGTGGCCCCCTCTACTCCGGCACCACCGGCTACGGCCTGCTCTCCGGCTCCAGCGGCTCCTGCGACGGGCCCGGCTCCACCACCTTCTTCCAGCCCGTCGACGAGGTGCTCGCCGCGTACGGGGTGGCGGTGTACTGAGCGTGGGAGCGGATCGGACCGACGCACCCGCCCCGGGTGGCGAGGTAGTATTTCCCGTTTCCCACGTATGGCGTAGTGCCGTCGTGAGCCGGCCCGGCGGAGGTGTGCGTGTCCTGCCTGATCGTCCAGAGTGACAAGACGCTGCTGCTCGAGGTGGATCACGAGCAGGCCGAGGAGTGCCGGCGGGCCATCGCGCCGTTCGCCGAGCTGGAGCGGGCGCCGGAGCACATCCACACCTACCGGGTGACGCCGCTCGGGCTGTGGAACGCGCGGGCCGCCGGGCACGACGCGGAGCAGGTCGTGGACGCGCTGGTGACGTACTCGCGGTACCCGGTGCCGCAGGCGCTGCTGGTGGACGTGGCCGAGACCATGGCGCGGTACGGGCGGCTGACGCTGCTGAAGCACCCGGCGCACGGGCTCGTGCTGCAGAGCAACGACCGGGCGGTGCTGGAGGAGGTGCTGCGGTCGAAGCGGATCGCCCCGCTGGTGGGGGCCAGGATCGACGACGACACCGTGGCGGTGCACCCCTCGGAGCGCGGGCAGATCAAGCAGATGCTGCTGCGGCTCGGCTGGCCCGCCGAGGACCTGGCCGGGTACGTGGACGGCGAGGCGCACCCGATCGAGCTGCGGCAGGACGGCTGGCGGCTGCGGCCGTACCAGGAGCAGGCGGTCGCCGGGTTCTGGCACGGCGGCTCGGGCGTCGTGGTGCTGCCGTGCGGCGCCGGCAAGACGCTGGTCGGCGCGGGGGCCATGGCGCGGGCCGGGTCGACCACGCTGATCCTGGTCACCAACACGGTGTCGGCCCGGCAGTGGAAGTCCGAGCTGATGCGGCGCACCTCGCTGACCGAGAGCGAGATCGGCGAGTACAGCGGCACCCGCAAGGAGATCAGGCCGGTCACCATCGCCACCTACCAGGTGCTGACCACCAAGCGGAAGGGTGTCTACCCGCACCTGGAGCTGTTCGACTCCCGCGACTGGGGGCTGATCGTCTACGACGAGGTGCACCTGCTGCCGGCCCCGGTCTTCAAGTTCACCGCCGATCTCCAGGCCCGCCGCCGGCTCGGGCTGACCGCCACCCTGGTCCGGGAGGACGGTCGCGAGTCCGACGTGTTCTCGCTGATCGGGCCCAAGCGGTTCGACGCTCCCTGGAAGGAGATCGAGGCGCAGGGCTACATCGCGCCGGCGGACTGCGTCGAGGTCCGGGTCGACCTGACCGAGTCGGAGCGGCTGGCCTACGCGATGGCCGAGCCGGAGGAGCGCTACCGGTTCTGCGCCACCACCGACTCCAAGCGGCGCGTCACCGAGATGCTGGTGCGCCGGCACGCCGGCGAGCAGACGCTGGTCATCGGCCAGTACATCGACCAGCTGGACGAGCTCGGCGAGCTGCTCGACGCCCCGGTGATCAAGGGCGAGACCAGCAACGCGCAGCGCGAGAAGCTGTTCGACGCGTTCCGCGCCGGCGAGCTCCAGGTGCTGGTGGTCTCCAAGGTGGCCAACTTCTCGATCGACCTGCCGGAGGCCACGGTGGCGATCCAGGTGTCCGGCACCTTCGGCTCCCGGCAGGAGGAGGCCCAGCGCCTCGGGCGGGTGCTGCGGCCGAAGGCCGACGGGCACGAGGCGCGCTTCTACTCGGTGGTCGCGCGGGACACCATCGACCAGGAGTTCGCCGCGCACCGCCAGCGCTTCCTCGCCGAGCAGGGATACGCCTACCGGATCATGGACGCCGGCGAGCTGCTCACCGCGGACGGCGAGGAGATGGACGGGGTCTGAGGGCGGGCCCGCGCTCAGCGCAGCCGGCGGCGGACGATCGTCTGGTCCTGCTCGTCGATCCGGCCGAGCACGACGATGTCGACGGCGGTCTCGGCGACCACGCGGACGGCGCGCAGCGCGTGCCCCAGGAGCTGCCTGGGATGGCTCACATGTCCCGAGGCGCTGGCCCCCGGGTGGACGGTTGCGGTGCTCATGGGTTCAAGGGTGCCGCCGGGCGCCCGGCCGCGGCATCGGCCGGAGGACCGAGAGTGACCGGCCGTCCGTCCACCTTCCGGCCGAACGTCCCCTAGGGAGCGGGGCCGACCCGCCCCTGACGGTGGGGGGAGGCCGGGTGGGCAAATGATTTGCGCGCCGCGGGGGCGCGCGCCTAGGCTCCCTGGCTCCGCCTCCACCCGGGACGTCACGCGGGCCGCCGCGCGCGCTGGGCTGGAGCCGGCCGGACGGCAACCGGCCGGCACTGTCTCACCCCTACCCACCCCGGAGGCCCCGCCGTGTCCGCCCCTGAGCCGACCGCCCCCTCACCGCTCGATGCCGAGCGCGCCCACCTGGCCGCGTCCCGCTCCGCGCTGCGCGCCATGCGCGCGGACGCCGAGGCCCTCGACATCCGCGACGTCACCGCGAACTGGGTGAACGCCGAGGTGCTGCAGTCCGAGATCGAGCAGCGGATCAAGTCGCTGGCCGACCTGGCGGACACCCCGCTGTTCTTCGGCCGCCTCGACTACCTGCACGACCTGGACGAGGAGGGCGAGCACGGCAGCCGCTTCTACATCGGCCGCCGCCACGTCCACGACGCCCACGGCGACCCGATGGTTATCGACTGGCGCGCCCCCGTCTCGCAGCCGTACTACCAGGCCACCAAGCAGGACCCGAAGGACGTGGGGCTGCGCCGCCGCTTCGGGTACGACGGCGGCGAGCTCACCGCGTACGAGGACGAGCACCTGTCCGACCCGGAGGAGGCGGAGACCACCAGCCGCCTGCTGCAGCGCGAGATCGAGCGGCCGCGCGTGGGCCCGATGCGGGACATCGTGGCCACCATCCAGCCCGAGCAGGACGAGATCGTGCGTGCCCCGCTCTCCGGCACGGTGTGCGTCCAGGGGGCGCCGGGCACCGGGAAGACGGCGGTCGGCCTGCACCGGGTGGCCTACCTGCTGTACGCCTACCGGGAGCGGCTGGCCCGCGCCGGCACCCTGGTGGTCGGCCCGAACCGGTCGTTCCTGCGCTACATCGAGCAGGTGCTGCCAGCGCTCGGCGAGCTGGAGGTCAGGCAGGCCACCGTGGACGAGCTGGTGGCGCACGTCGAGGTGCGGGGCGCGGACGGCGCGGCGGCGGCGCACGTCAAGGGCGACGCGCGGATGGCGCAGGTGCTGCGCCGGGCGGTGCGCGCCGGGGTGCGGATGCCGACGGAGCCGCTGATGGTGGTCCGTGGCTCCCGGCGGTGGCGGGTGCCGGCTCACGAGCTCGGTGAGATCGTCCAGGAGTTGCTCGACCGGGACATCCGCTACGGGGCGGCCCGCGAGGCGCTGCCGCAGCGGATCGCGCACGCCGTGCTGGTGCGCATGGAGCAGGCGGGCGAGGCGCCCGACGACCGGGTGCAGAACGCGGTGGCCCGCACCCCGGCCGTCAAGGCGGTGGTCAAGGAGTGCTGGCCGCAGGTGGACCCGGCGAAGCTGGTGCTGCGGCTGCTGTCCGACGCCGATTTCCTGGCCGAGATGTCCGAGGGGATCCTCACCGAGGAGGAGCGGAAGGCGATCCTGTGGGAGCGGCCGGCGCGCAGTGTGAAGTCGGCCCGCTGGTCGGCGGCCGACGCGGTGCTGATCGACGAGGCGCACGACCTGGTGGAGCGCACCGGGTCGCTCGGCCACGTGGTGCTCGACGAGGCGCAGGACCTCTCCCCCATGCAGTACCGGGCGGTGGGCCGGCGCTGCTCCACGGGTTCCGCGACCATCCTCGGCGACATCGCGCAGGGCACCACCCCGTGGGCGACGGAGAGCTGGGCGGCGGCGCTGACGCACCTGGGTAAGCCGGACGCGGTGGTGGAGGAGCTGACCCAGGGGTTCCGGGTGCCGCGCGCGGTGATCGCGTACGCCTCCCGGCTGCTGCCGGCGATCGCGCCCGAGCTGTCCGAGGCCACCTCGATCCGGGACTCGGCCGGCTCGTTCGCGGTGTGGCCCTTGGCGCCGGCCGAGTTGGAGGCGGCCGTGGTGGCGGCCTGTCGGGAGGCGCTGACGCGGGAGGGCTCGGTGGGTCTGATCGCGGCCGACGCCCGGGTGCCGGGGCTCGCGGCGGCGCTGGCGGCGGCCGGGCTGCCGCATCTGTCGCCTGGCGAGGAGACCTCGCGGGGGGCGCGGCTGACGCTGGTGCCGGCGTCGTTGGCCAAGGGTCTGGAGTACGACCACGTGGTGCTTGACGAGCCGGCCGCCGTGGTGGCCGGCGAGCCGGACGAGCGGACCGGCCTGCGGCGGCTCTACGTGGCGCTGACCAGGGCGGTCTCGGGTCTTGCCGTGGTGCACGCGGCGCCGCTGCCGGCGCTACTCACGGGAGTCGGGCCGGGAGTCGGATCCGCCGTCGGGACCGGCGTCGGGACCGCTGTCGGACCCAGTGTCGTCGTCGCCTGACCGGCGGCCGTGCAGGGTGAGGGCGATCCAGAAGCCCCAGCCCACCGGCTGCAGCAGCCAGTAGCTCCAGAACCGGTAGAGGAGGGTGCCGGCCAGCGCCTGCTGCGGCGAGAGCCCGTAGACGACGAGCAACGCCGTGAGGCTGGCCTCCACGATGCCCACGCCGCCGGGGGTCAGCCGCAGGCTGCCGGGGATCTGCGCCAGCGCGTACGCGATCAGCACGCCGTGCCAGGGCACGCCGATGTCCAGCGCCCACAGGCTGGCGGCCAGGCAGGCGGCGTCGAGCACCCAGTTGAACTGGGCCAGCGCGTACGGGCGCAGCCACGGGCGCAGTCCCGGCTGCACGCTCCTGGCCTGCTCGACGAGCCCGCGCACGGCCTCCTCGGCCCGGCGCATCCGGTCGTGGCGCGCCTTCACGCGCCGCCACCCGCGCCCGCAGGCCGCCCGCACCCGCGCGGAGCGGAAGACCGCGAACACCACGACGGCGACCAGACCCAGCACGACCAGGACGCGACCGATCACCGCGCCTGGGCCCCTCGCCCCCGTGGTGAGGAGCCCGACCACGATGATCACCAGCAGCCCGAGCGCGGACAGGGCGCCGGCCACCACGAGCGAGGCGGCGGCCAGCGCCTGCCCCGCGCCGCGCCGCCGCAGCTGCCGGTAGAGCCAGGCGGTGGAGAACGCGGCACCGCCCGGCAGCGCGCCGGCCACCGCGTTGGACGCCAGGGTGAGGGCGAACATGCTGGTCAGCCGCACCCGGAGGCCGCCGGCGAGCAGCAGCCAGCGCTGCACTCCGGTCAGGCAGAGCAGCGCGCCGGCCTCGCAGGCCAGCGCGAGGGGCAGCTTGACCAGGCTGACCCGGGAGAGCAGGTCGAACGCCTTGCCCAGCTCGTCCCGGCGGGAGATCGCGACGAACACCGCTCCGCCGACCAGCAGGACGGCGATCGGCCACCACGCCCGGCCGGCCCGCCCCGGGGTCCTGCTCTCCTCAACCCCCATCCCCGCCCGACCGTTCCGGGTGCTCCTCCCCCGGCCCGCCCGGACCGTGCTCACGGAGGATGTCGAGCACCACGGCGCCGTCCACGGTCTCGCGGGCGACCAGCAGGTCGGCGAGCCGGTCGAGCGCCGCGCGGTGCCCGCGCAGCAGTTCGACGGCGCGGTGCTCGGCCTCCCGCACCAGCCTCGCCACCTCCTCGTCCATGGCCCGCTGGGTCGCCTCCGAGTACGGCCGCCGCAGCATCTCGTCCAGGCCGTGGCCGCCCAGGTACTGCGGGGTGCCGTCCGCGTAGCCGATCGGGCCGAGCTCCGAGGAGAGGCCGAACTCGCGCACCATCCGGGTGGCGATCTGGGTGGCCCCTGCCAGGTCGTTGGCGGCTCCCGTCGAACCCTCGCCGAACACGACCAGCTCGGCCGCGCGGCCGGCGAGCCGCACGGTCAGCAGGTCGGTCAGGTAGCTCTCGCTGTACAGGTGGCGCTCGGACTCCGGCAGCTGCTCGGTGATGCCGAGCGAGGGCCCGGCCGGCAGGATGGTGACCTTGGCCACCGGGTCGGCGTGCTCGCAGACCGCCGCGGCCAGCGCGTGGCCCGACTCGTGCACGGCGACGGAGCGGCGCTCCTCGGGGAGCAGCGCGTTGGAGGAGTCACGGCGGCCGAGCAGCACCCGGTCCCTGGCCGCGTCCAGGTCGTGCGCGTCGACGGTGGCGCGGTCGGCGCGGACGGCGTTGATGGCGGCCTCGTTGACGAGGTTGGCGAGATCCGCGCCGGAGAAGCCGGGGGTGGCGCGGGCCACCACGTCCCAGTCGACGTCGTCCGCCACGTTCTTGTCGCGGGCGTGCACCCGCAGGATCGCGGCGCGCTCCTTCTGGTTCGGCAGCGGCACGGTGACCTGGCGGTCGAAGCGGCCGGGGCGCAGCAGCGCCGGGTCCAGCGCCTCGGGGCGGTTGGTGGCGGCGAGCACCACGATGCCGCTGCGCGGGTCGAAGCCGTCCATCTCGGCGAGCAGCTGGTTGAGGGTCTGCTCGCGCTCGTCGTTGCCGCCCGGATGGCCGCCGGCGCGGCGGGCGCCGAGCGCGTCGATCTCGTCGATGAAGACGATGGACGGCGCGCGCTTGGCCGCCTCCTGGAAGAGGTCGCGGACCCGGGACGCGCCGACGCCGACGAACATCTCGACGAACGCCGAGCCGGTCACGGAGAGGAACGGCACCTGGGCCTCGCCGGCCACGGCGCGGGCCAGCAGCGTCTTGCCGGTGCCCGGCGGGCCGACCATGATCACGCCGCGCGGCCCCTTGGCGCCGGCTGCCGCGTAGCGCTCGGGGCGGCGCAGGAAGTCGACGATCTCGCTGACCTCCTGCTTGACGCCCTCGTAGCCGGCGACGTCGGGGAAGCGGGTGGTCGGGCGCTCGGCCTCGATGATCTTGGCGCGGGAGCGGCCGATGCTGGAGAGCCCGCCGCCGAGCGAGCCGGCGGCGCGGCGGCCCGCCCACAGGAAGAAGCCGATGAGGATGAGGACCGGCAGGAAGACGAAGAGCAGCGCGAGCAGCGTGTTGCCGACCCCGCCGCCGGCGCGCTGCTGACTGCCGGTGATCTTGACGTCGTGGTCCTGGAGGCGCGCGTTGAGGCGGCTGGTGTCGAGGGCGGTCGGGATCTGGCTGGTGAAGTGGCCCCCGTCCCGGTAGGTGCCCTGGACGCCGCCGCGGTCGTTGATGGTGACCGACTTGACCTTGTCGTCGTCCACCCGCCTCAGGAAGTCGCTGTAGGCGAGGGAGGGCCCCTCGCGGCCCGGCACAAGCAGCAGGAGGAGGAAGACGACGGCCGCGACGACCACGATCAACGGCCACAGCCAGCGGCGCCAGCCGGCCGGCGGCGTCGGCCGGTCCTGCTGGTCCCCGGGCGAACGCTCGGGCGGTGGTCCGGGCCGCGCCGACCTGCTGAGCAGGCGGCTTGGCCATCGAATGCGTGCAGCGATCACCGGGCGGCTCCGTTGGTCATTTGCCCGGGTTTGACCGTAGCAGTGAGCCGGCGCTCTCTCCTCCCGAAGCGGTCCGTTCGGGGACCGGGGCCCCGGGGAGCCGGGGCGACGCCGGCGCTAGATCCTGACGCTCACGTCAGACGCGGCCTCGTGCCGCGCCACCACCCGGGAGCCGCGCGAGGCGCGGGACTGGAGGAAGGCGCAGGCCAGCGCGCCGAGCACCAGGATCGCGCCGAGCCACGCCGTCCAGACGTAGCCGAGGCCGCCGTCGATCACCAGGCCGCCGGCCCAGGGGCCGATGGTGTTGCCGGTGTTGAAGGCGGAGGTGGCGGTCGCCCCGGCCAGGGTCGGCGCCGCGGCGCCCGCGACGTTGAAGATGCGCGCGTTCAGCCCGGGCGCGCAGAGGAACGAGGCGAAGCCGAGCAGCCCGGCCAGCGTCACGACGGCCACCGGCACCGAGACCAGCAGCGCGACCAGGACCAGTACGCCGGCGGCGGAGGCGAGGCCGGCGTAGAGCGTGCCGAACATGTGCTGGTCGGCGAGGCGGCCGCCGAGCGCGGTCCCGCCGAGCGCGCCGACGCCGTAGAGCACGAGCGCCACCGGGACCCAGCCCTCGGCGAGCCCCGAGACGTCGGTGAGCAGCGGGGCGAGGTAGGAGAAGAAGCAGAAGGTGCCGGCGGCGAAGAGGGCGATGGTGGCGCTGGCGAGCCAGACCATCCCGCGCCGGTAGATCCGCAGTTCGTCGCGGAGCCTCGGCCCCTCGCCCGCGGCCGGCCGCGGCGTGTGCGGCACGAGGAGCAGCACGCCGACCAGGCCGATCGCGGCCAGCAGCGCCACCGCCCAGAACGCGGAGCGCCAGCCGAGGGACTGGCCGAGCACCGCGCCGCCCGGCACGCCGGTGATGTTGGCGATGCTGAGGCCGCCGATCATCACCGCCATCGCCCGGGCCCTGGCGTCGCTCGGCACCAGCGAGATGGCCACGGCGGCGCCCACCGCCCAGAAGCCGGCGCAGGCCAACGCGCTCACCACCCGGCAGACGAAGAGCACGGCGTAGTTCGGGGCCAGCGCGCCCACCACGTGGCCGGCCGCGAACACCGCGAGCAGCCAGACCAGAGTGAGCCGCCTTGGCAGCTTCCCGGTGGCGGCGGCCAGCACCGGCGCGCCGACCACCATGCCGATGGCGAACGCCGATATCAGCAGGCCGGCCGCCGGGATGGAGACGTCGAGGTCGTCGGCCACCTCGGGCAGCAGCCCGGAGAGCATGAACTCCGAGGTGCCGAGGGCGAAGACCGCAGCGCCGAGGACGTAGACGGCGACGGGGAGTCGGGAGCGGTTCGCGCCGGCGGGCGCGTCGGACGTGACTGAGCCATGGGGAGGGGACACGTTCCGCTGCAACGCGACGGGCGCCGCGTGGCATTCCCCCACGTTCCACCCCAAGTCGAATCCGGCCACCGGGAACCCGCCGCGGGGACATGCCGCCGAGACATGCCGCCGTTGGGCGGATCTCTGAAAAACGGCCGGGAAGAGGTCGGACGCGCGTCAGCCGCGGGCGTCGGCGAGCGAGCCGAGCGGCGCCACCTCGCGGCCCGTCACCCCGCACACCCAGCGCGGATCCTCGCCGAGCTCGGGTTCCAGATCCAGCGCGTGCGGCTCTCCCTCGGGCGCGGTCTCGCACAGCGGACACAGCGGCCAGCGGCCGTGCTGCTCGAGGATCGCGTCCTGCATGTCCTGGGCCAGCAGTCCGGGGACGAAAACGGCGCCCTCCGGCCACTGGTCGGACCACCAACGACGGTGGGAAACTGCCTTCTCCAGCATGGAAACTTCCTTCGGACCCGCCAGTCCGTCGGCGGTCAGATCTGCCAGCACCAGGGCCCTGCCCCGGTGGATGGCCTCTTCCGAAGTCGGCTGCTCCATACGGACCATTGGACCATCACCTGGGACCCCACGGACAGCGACCAGCGCACCACGGGGGGCTTGACGGACCCTCGCTCCCGAAAATACGTTTCGCCTGTGAGGAATGCGATGAAGGAAAATTTCGTCCGACGTGTCGGCAGACCCCGACCCGTCGCCGCCGTCGCACCCCGTCCAGCTCCCCCGGAGCCCGGGGCGCTCGCCGCGAAGGTGCGAACCATGGTGCCTTCCATGACCCGTTCCATGCAGCGCGTCGCGGAGACCGTCGCCGGTGACCCGGCCGGCTGCGCGGCACTCACCGTCACCGGCCTCGCCGAGCGCACCGGCACCAGCGAGGCCACCGTCGTCCGCACGGCCCGGCTGCTCGGCTACCCCGGCTACCGGGACCTGCGGCTCGCGCTCGCCGGGCTCGCCGCCCAACAGGCGTCGGGCGCCGCCCCGGCCGTCACCGCCGACATCTCGGTCGACGACCCGCTGAGCGACGTCGTCGCCAAGCTCGCCCAGGACGAGCGGCAGACCCTCACCGACACGGCCGGCGCGCTCGACCTGGCCCAGTTGGAGGCGTCGGTCAGCGCGCTCGCGTCCGCCCGCCGGATCGACGTCTACGGCGTCGGCGCCTCGGCGCTCGTCGCCCAGGACCTGGCCCAGAAGCTGCTCCGCATCGGGCTCGTCGCCCACGCGCACTCCGACCCGCACCTGGCCGTCACCAACGCGGTCCAGCTGCGCGCCGGGGACGTCGCCGTCGCCATCACCCACTCGGGCCGCACGGTGGACGTCATCGAGCCGCTCCAGGCCGCGTTCGACCACGGCGCGACCACGGTGGCCATCACCGGCCGTCCGGACGGCGAGGTCACCCAGTACGCGGACCACGTGCTGACGACCTCGACCGCGCGGGAGAGCGAGCTGCGGCCGGCCGCCATGTCCAGCCGGACCAGCCAACTCCTGGTCATCGACTGCCTGTTCATCGGCGTCGCCCAGCGCACCTACGAGTCGGCCGCGCCCGCGCTGCACGCCAGCTACGAGGCCCTGGCCCACCGCCACTCACCGCGCGAGCGCTGAACCTCCCCCAGCCAACGCTGGGAGATGCCCCCTGCCGCCCACGCGCACGGCCGTCATCTCCCGGCCCGGCCCCCTGGCCCAGAACATGGAGAGCCGACCCGCCATGTCCACGGATTTTGACTCGTTGACCACCGAGGCCCACCGGCCGGAACTCGCCGAGATCGACCAGCGCTCGACGCTGGACATCGCCCGCGCCATGAACGCCGAGGACGCCCTCGTGCCGGCCGCCGTGGCGGCCCAGCTGCCGAGCATCGCGGCCGCCATCGACGCGGCGGCCGAGCGGATGGCTCGCGGCGGCCGCCTGCTCTACCTCGGCGCCGGCACCGCCGGGCGGCTCGGGGTGCTGGACGCCAGCGAATGCCCGCCCACCTTCAACACGGAGCCCGGCGAGGTCATGGGCCTGATCGCCGGCGGTCCCGAGGCCATGGTGTCGGCCGTGGAGGGCGCCGAGGACAGCGAGGCGCTGGCCGCCGCCGACCTGGACGCGCTCGGCGTCACGGCCGACGACGTGGTGGTCGGCGTCTCGGCCTCGGGGCGCACGCCGTACGCGGTGGGCGCGGTGCGGCACGCGCGCGCCAGGGGCGCGCTGACCGTCGGGCTCTCCTGCAACCCGGGATCGCCGCTGGCCGCCGCCGCCGACCACGGCATCGAGGTCGTGGTGGGTCCCGAGCTGATCGCCGGCTCCACCAGGCTGAAGGCGGGCACGGCGCAGAAGCTGGTGCTCAACATGATCTCGACCATCAGCATGATCCGGCTCGGCAAGACGTACGGGAACCTGATGGTGGACGTGCGGGCCTCGAACGAGAAGCTGCGGGCCCGCTCGCGGCGGATCGTCCACCTGGCGACGGGCGCGCCGGACGCGGCGGTCGAGGAGGCACTCACCGCCACCGGCGGCGAGGTCAAGAACGCCATCCTCACCATCCTCGGCAAGGTCGACGCGGACACCGCGGTCCGGCTCCTCGCCGAGAGCCACGGCCACCTGCGGTCGGCGCTCGCGGCCGCCGGCGTCCGATGACGGCCGACACGCTGGCCGGGGAGCTGTCCACGGCCGGCCTCGACCCCGCCGAGGTGCTCGCGCGCGAGCGGCTGACCGGCGGCACCTACAACACCCTCCACCGCCTCGTCCTGCGGGACGGCCGGCGACTGGTCCTCAAGCTGCCGCCGCCCGTCGACACGCCGGGGCTCGCCTACGAACGCGCGCTGCTGGTCGGCGAGACCGCCTTCTACCGGGCGGCGGCGGGCACCGCGCCGGTGCCCGAGGTCGTGTCCTGGAGCGAGGACCACCTGCTGATGACGGAGTGCCCCGGCACGTCCTGGCACGAGACGCCACCCTCGGAGGGCGAGCGGGCGGGGCTGCGGCGCGAGTTGGGGGCGCTCGTCGGCCGGCTGCACGCCGTCCACGGCCCGGGCTTCGGCTACCCGGGCGGCGCGCTGCCGCCCTCGGCCGACTGGCGCGGCACCTTCACCACCATGCTCGACGCGGTGCTGACCGACGCCGAACGGTACGCGGCGCCGCTGCCGGTGCCGCCCGACCGGATCCGCGAACTCGCCGCCGGGGCCGCCCCGGCACTGGACGAGGTACGGGCGCCGGCGCTGGTCCACTTCGACCTGTGGGCGGGCAACGTGCTGCTCGCGGACGGCCGCGTCAGCGCCCTGATAGACGGCGAGCGGATGTTCTGGGGCGACCCCCTGGCGGACTTCGCCTCGCTCTGCCTGCTCGCTCCGCTCGACCGGGACCTGCTCGACGGCTACGCCTCGGTGGGCGGCACGGTCGACTTCACGCCGGCGGCGCGGGTGCGGATGGCGCTCTACCGGGCGTACCTCCACGTGATCATGCTGGCCGAGTGCGGGCCGCGGGGCTATGTGGGCGACGAGCTGGCGTGGCGAGTGCGAACGGTGACGCCCCACCTGCGGGACGCCCTCGGCGAACTGGCCGGCTGAGATTCCCCCACCCACCCGCCCTTCTCCGCGCTACGCACGGGAATGCGCGGCTGCGCCGCGTGCGCGCTTCGCGCGGAGCGGGCGTGGCCGGCCGGCGCACCGAGGCGGCTACGCCGCCGGTGCCTGACCGCGGCGCTGCGCGCCGGGTTCTCCCCGCCCACCCGCCCCTTTTCGCGCCGCGCGCGGGCGCGCGGCGGTCGTAACGGCGTGGGCCCGCCCCGGCGGCTGGAAGC
>NZ_JBHXFJ010000062.1:0-45761 GCF_042722465.1 Streptomyces sp. NPDC127098 | reverse complement strand
AGGGGCGGGCCGCGGCATTCGGTCAGTCGTCCCCGCCGTCCCGCCGCTCGCGGCCCTCGGCCGGGCCCTTGTCCTCCTCGTCCTCCTCGGACACCACCTCGCCCGGCACCACCTTGCCGTCGGGCCGCCGCATCCGCATGCGCTCCTGGGCCGCCCTGGCCTCCTGGAACGCCTCGCCGAAGGGCCCGCCGCGCCGGCGCACGTAGCGGCCCGCGCCCTTGCGCAGCAGCGCCGCCGTGGGCGGGAACAGGCAGAGCAGGCCGACGACGTCCGAGGCGAGCCCCGGCACCATCAGCAGCAGGCCGCCCAGCATCGCGAGGCCGTTGCCCCCGCGGTCCTCCGTGGGGGCGCCCTCCGGGCGCATGCTGGCCACGAGACGCTGCCACGCGCGGCTGCCGGCGCGCTTGATCACCAGCGCGCCGAGCAGCACGCCGGCCACCAGGACCAGGAAGACGGTGAGCCCGCCGGCCAGCCGGCCTAGCAGGGTGAGCAGATAGATCTCGAGCAGCGCCCAGGCCGCCACGCCGAGCGGCAGCAGCGGCCGCGTCCGCCGCCTGCGAACGGGGCGGACGCTGGTCGCTCCCTGGATGCCGTACGGATTCGGCCTGCCGGTCGTCATGGATCAAGTGTGCCTGGCCTGCGCGCCTTCCCGAAACGCACCGGCCGGAGCCGCGCGGCGAGACCCCAGGCGACGAGCCCGAGCCCGGCCAGCACCCACTCGGGTGCCGCGCCGACGCGGTCCGCGACGGTGCGGTCGTCGCGCAGCGGCAGCACGGCGGTGAGCACGTCCCTGGTGAACTCCTCGGTGCGCTGCTCGACCCGGCCGTCCGGGGCCACGACGGCGCTGATCCCGCTGGTGGCGGCGGTGACGACGGCCCGACCGTGCTCGACGGCCCGCAGCCTGGACATGGCCAGCTGCTGTTCGGGCTGGCCGGTGTTGCCGTATGTGGCGTTGTTGGTCTGCACGACCAGGGCCCGGGCGCCGTCGTTGACGGTGTCCCTGACGATCCCGTCGTAGGCGACCTCGAAGCAGATGACGTCCCCGAGGCGGGCGGGCCCGACGTCGAGGACGCCGGTGGAGTCCCCGGGGTAGAAGTCGCGCGGCACCCGTTCGAGGCGGGTGATGAAGGTGCTCAACTGCTCGCGGAAGGGCACGTACTCGCCGAACGGCACCGGGTGCTGCTTGGTGTAGGAGGCGCCGGGGCCGGTCTCCGGGTCCCAGACGATGCCCTGGTTCTCGACGTAGCCCTCCCTGGTGGGGTGCTCGACCAGCGCCCCCACCAGGATTGGCACGTCCACGGCCTGGACCGCCCGCTCGATGGCGGCGCGGGCCTCGTCGTTCCGGAACGGGTCGAGGTCGGAGGCGTTTTCCGGCCAGATCACGAGATCGGGCCGCTCGACGCGGCCGGCGTCGATCTCGGTGGCCAGGTCGAGGGTGGCCGCCACGTGGTTGTTGAGGATCAACATCGGGCGGCCGAGGAAGTCCATGCCCGGCTGCTGCACGTTGCCCTGGACGACCGCGATGGAGACGGTGTCGTCGGCGCCGGTGGGCACGGGCACCGCGTAGCCGGCGACGGCGACCGACGCCGCCAGGCCGACCGCGCCGAGCGCCGGCAGCCGGGCCCCGGGGGCGCGCTCGGCGGCCTCGGAGGCGCGCCGGACGGCGAGCAGCCGCAGCGCCGCCCAGGCCAGCAGGGCGCCGCTGAGCGCGACGGCGAAGGTGACCAGGGGCGCGCCGCCGAGCGCGGCCAGCGGCGTGAACGGGCTGCCGGTGTTGGCGAAGGCGAGGCGGCCCCACGGGAAGCCGCCGAACGGGACGCGATCCCTCGCCCACTCCTGGGCCACCCAAAGACAGGCGGCCCACAGCGGCCACGCCCGCAGTCGGGAGGTGCGGGCGAGCCCGGCGCCGAGCGCCACCACGAACAGCGACTCGACGAGGGCGAGCCCGACCGTGACGTCCCAGCCGATGACCCGCAGCCAGCTCAGCAGCAGGAGGAAGAACGGCCAGCCGAAGGCGAGCCCCAGCCAGGCGCCCTGGCGGCCGGTGCGGCCGTGGGTGAGGAGGGAGAACGCGGCGACGGCCGGCACCGAGAGCGGCCACAGGTCGAACGGCGGGAAGGCGAGCGCAAGACCGAGTCCGGCCACCGCGGCCGCCACGCCGGCCCGCCAGTGGCGGCGCGCCCCGCCCGCGAGCCTCCGCAGCCGGCCCGGGCGACGGGGGGCGGCCGCCGCGCCCGCCCCGGACCGCGGTGCCTCGCCGGCCGCCGGGGCCGCGCCCTCGGGTCCCCCGCCTTCGGTCTCGCTGGCCGTGGTCGCGTCTGGGCCCGATGGCACGGTCGTGGCCTCTCTGCTGAGCGGGCGATGATGAACGACCGTACCCCGAAAGGGCGAACAGCGGCGGATCGGGACCCGGCGCCCTTCGGTCCGACCCGGGACCCGCTGGCTGCGGGTCGACCGAAAGCCGTTGTCTACTGAGCGTCCGGGCCCCGCCCGGGTCGCACCAGCCGGACGGACGAAGCCTTCCGCCCCCGTGCCGCGGACCCGCTGGACCTGGCTCCCGCTGGCGAAGCGCCGGTCCGGCACCCCGCCCTCTGGCCCAGCGGCGTTCGTCGACTGCGCGGAGGAGCGCCGACCGGACGTCCTGTGGTGGACCCGGCCGAACCTACCCTTCGACAACCGCCGCCTGTCAACAGCCCTCTGACCTCGGCGTTTTCCTCAAAGGGCCAGGTCAGTGCGGAGTGGGCGCGGGAGTTCGACAGGCGGAGCGCACGTCGTTCGGCGGTATCCGGGGCCGGTGGATCACTCGTTCAGCCGGTCGTATACCGTGCGGCCGGCGACCACGGTGCGCAGGCACTCGGGCAGCGGCGACCCGGGGGTCAGGTCGGGCAGCCCCGGAGTGCCCGAGCGGGGGTCGGTCGACCAGCGGACGATCCGGCTGTCCGGCGCCTGGACGATCAGCTCACCGGTGCGCCAGATCGCGTAGTCGGCGGGGGCTCCCGGCGCCAGCACGCCGGCGTCGTCGCGGCCGACGGCGCGCCAGCCGCCCCTGGTGTGCGCGGCGAAGCCGGCGCGCACCGAGATCCGGTGCCGCTCGGTGCGGTGGAAGGCGGCGGCCCGCAGGGTGCCCCAGGGATCGAGCGGGGTGACCGGCGCGTCGGAGCCGAAGGCCAGCGGCACACCGGCCCGCAGCAGGGCGGCGAACGGGTTGAGGGCCGCCGCCCGCTCGGCACCGAGCCGCCGCGCGTACATGCCGTCCGGGCCGCCCCAGGCGGCGTCGAAGGCGGGCTGCACGGAGGCGGTGAGGGCCAGTTCGGCGAAGTCCTCGACGGCCTGCTCGGTGATCAGCTCCGCGTGTTCGACCCGGTGCCGCAGCGCCCGCACCCGGTCGAGCCCGACGCGCTCGGCCGCCGCCCGCACGCCCGCCACGACCCCGTCGATCGCCGCGTCCCCGATGGCGTGGAAGCCGGCCTGGAGGCCGGCCTCGGTGCAGGCGGCGACGTGGGCCGCCACCTCGTCCACGGTCAGGTGCTCGGCCCCGGTGTGGTCGGCGTCGGCGTAGGGCGCGTGCAGGTGCGCGGTGTGCGAGCCGAGGGAGCCGTCGACGAACAGGTCGCCGCCGGCGCCCACCGCGCCGAGTTCGCGGACCGCCTCGGCCTCCTTGACGCCGGTGACCAGCGCGCCCCAGTAGCCGAAGACCCGCGGGCCAGGCTCGGCGTCGGCCAGCGCGAGCAGCCCGGTGAGGTCGTCCTCGCTGGAGATGTCGGGGCCGCCGCACTCGTGCAGCGAGCCGATGCCGAGCGCCGCGGCGCGGCGCAGCGCGGCCCGCTGGGCGGCCGTGCGCTGCTCGGCGGTGACGGTGGCGTGCGCGGCGCGCCGGGCGGCGTGGTGGGCGTCGGTGGTGAGCGGCCCCTCGGGGGCGTAGCCGCGCAGCGTGGTGATCCCCGGTACCCGGTCGAGCAGCGCGGTGGTGACGAGCGCGGAGTGCACGTCGACGCGGCTGAGGTAGAGGGGACGGCCGCCGGCGGCCTCGTCGAGCTCGGCGCGGGTGGGGGTCCTGCGCTCGGGCCAGCGGGTGGCGTCCCAGCCGTGTCCGAGGAGCATGCCGCCGGGCGGGGCGGCCGCCGCGTGGGCGCGGATGAGGGCGAGGGCGGCAGGCAGGTCGGCGGCCGGGGCGAGGTCGAGTCCGGTCAGGGCGAGGCCGGTGGCGGTGGCGTGCGTGTGCGCGTCGGTGAACGCGGGGGTGACCAGCGCCCCGTCGAGGTCCACGATCTCGTCGGCGGTGGCGGCCAGTGAGTCGGCGGCGCTCTCCGAGCCGATCCAGGCGATGCGGTCCCCCTGGACGGCCATGGCCGTGGCGAAGGGGTCGGCCGGGCTGTGGACCTCGCCGCGGCGCAGCAGGACGGTGCGCGGCGGCCGGTGTGGGGCGGTGCTTTCGGTCATGCCCCTAGTCTTCCGGCTCCCCGGCACCCGTGCTGGCCCGGGGTGCCGGGGAGGGGCCGCTCAGACCCGCGGCGGGCGCGCCTCGTAGGGGGTGGAGAGGACGACGGTGGTACGGGTCGAGACGCCGGCCAGCGAGCGGATGCGGGCCAGCAGGTGTTCGAGGTCGGCGGGGGCGGCCACCCGGACCTTGAGGATGTAGTTCTCGTCGCCCGCCACGCTGTGACAGGCCTCGATCTCGGCGACGCCGGCGAGGCGCTCGGCGATGTCGTCGGGGGCGCTGGGGTCGAAGGGCTTCACCGAGATGAAGGCCGTGAGCGGCAGGCCGACGGCCTCGGGCGAGACGATCGCCGCGTAGCCGCGGATGACGCCGCGCTGTTCGAGGCGGCGTACCCGCTGGTGGACCGCCGAGGTGGAAAGGCCGGTGGCCTTGCCCAGGTCGGTGTAGCTCATCCGCCCGTCCTTGACGAGCAGTTCCACGATGCGCCGGTCAAGTTCCTCCACGGTCCCGTAACCTACCCGGAACGGCGCCCGCCCGGAGACGCGCGACGCCCGGGGTGCCAAAGGGGGCGCGCGACGGGCCACATTTCCACAACACTTGTGTGACGAACGACACAAAGGGCCGCCCACCTGCGGTTCGCCTGCACGATTATTCGTCGAACGGCGCGGGAAGTGCTTGCTGTGGCCAACGCCACTGCGCCGTCCTAGGGGGATGTACATGCGCTCAGTGAAGCCACTCCGTTCCGAACCGGCCGGCGGACCGCCGGAGTTCGAGGACGACGACCAGGACTACGGGGAGGATCCGGCGGACGTCGAGCTGTACCGCGTCGTCTGCCCCGACTGCTCGCGGCCCATCGCCCTCGGGGGTCTGGGCGAGCCGCTGCCGCAGCACGCGCTCTGCCCGACGCCGTGGAACCCGTTCGGGCTGACCATCTGCCCCGGCTCGGGGCGCCTCGCCGACGAGGACGGGCTGACGCCCCTGCCACTCACGACGCTCCTCCCCGAGAGCGCCGCCGACGCGGCGCTCCCCGAGGGCCTCGACTGGCGGCTCCAGCCGTTCTCCCACGCCGCGGGGCCCGGTGTCCGCCCGGCCGCCGTGCCGCCGCTCGAGCGGGCCGCCTGACGAGAAGTCAGCGGTGCTCGGGCCCGACCAGATGGCGGGCGATGACCGCCCGCTGGATCTGGTTCGTGCCCTCCACGATCTGCAGCACCTTGGCCTCGCGCAGATAGCGCTCGACCGGGAAGTCCGCCGTGTAGCCGTAGCCACCGAGCAGCTGCACGGCGTCGGTCGTGACCCGCATGGCCACGTCCGTGCAGAACAGCTTGGCCATGGCGGCCTGTTGGCCGAACGGCTCGCCGGCGTCCCGCAGGCGGGCCGCGGCCAGGTAGAGAGCCCGGCCGGCCTCGATCTGGGTGGCCATGTCGGCCAGCATGAAGCGGAGCCCCTGGAAGTCGGCGACCGGCCGGCCGAACTGGCGGCGCCCCGTGGTGAAGACCAGCGCCTCGTCCAACGCCGCCTGTGCCACGCCCACGGCGCAGGCGGCGATGCCGAGCCGCCCCGAGTCCAGGGCCGCCATGGCGATGGCGAAGCCCTGCCCCTCCTCGCCGATGCGGCGCGCGTCCGCGACGCGCACCTCGTCGAAGTGCAGCTGGGCGGTGGGCGATCCGCCCATCCCCATCTTCCGCTCGGGAGCCTCGGCGGTGAGCCCGCGGGCCCCGCCGGGTACCAGGAAGGCCGTGACGCCGCGCGGTCCCTCGCCGCCGGTGCGCGCCAGCACGGTGTAGAAGTCGGCGATCCCGCCGTGGGTGATCCACGCCTTGGTGCCGGAGAGCACCCACTCGTCGCCCTCCCGACGGGCGCGGGTGCGCAGACCGGCCGCGTCGGACCCGGACTGCGGCTCGGAGAGGCAGTAGGCGCCCAGCAGCCCGCCGCCCAGCATCTGCGGCAGGTGCCAGGCGCGCTGCGCGTCGGTGCCGAAGGCGGCCAGCGCGTGGCAGGCGAGGGTGTGCACGCTGACGCCGAGGCCCACGGTCAGCCGGGCCGCGCCGAGCTCCTCCAGCACCTGGAGATAGACCTCGTAGGGCTGGTCGCCGCCGCCGAACCGCTCCGGGTAGGGCAGTGCCAGCAGCCCGGTGGCGGAGAGCCGGGAGAAGAGCTCCCGGGGGAAGGTCCCCGCCGCCTCCTCCTCGGCGGCCACCGGCCTGATCTCCCGTCGGATCAGGTCCCTGACGAGGCCGAGCAGCTCGTGGGACTCGGGGGCGGGCATCCGGCGTGGCACCGGCGCCGGCGCCACGGGCGGTTGGGCGAGCGTCATCGCGCTTCCTCCTGCGAGTGGTCGGCAGGTGACGCGGAGGTGTCGCCGGGTCTCGGCGGCCCGCGTCGGGGACGGCGGTGAGAGGGTCGGTGGTCAGGGGGCTTCGCAGCCCGGGTCCTCGGCGTCGACCGCCAGTGGGCTCCCCTCGGGTACGAGGTAGGTCGCGTAGAGAACGACCGGCTCGCTCCCGAGGTTGCGCCCGATGTGCACGTGGTCGGCCCCGGCGGGCTCGAGGACGGCGTCCCCGGCCGTGGAGACCTCCACCGCGCAGCCGTCGACGACGCGGGTCAGCGTGCCGGAGGCGACGACGGCCAGCAGCCCGCCCGGGTGATAGTGCCAACCGGTGGAGCCGCCCGGCTCGATGGTGATCACCCGCATGGTGACGTCGGTGGCCCCCCGGGTGCGCAGGTCCAGCGCCCCGGCCGAGGTGCCGGTGGCCAGCGTCTCGGCGGTCACCCCCTCGCCGGGCGTGGCCGCGGCCCCGCCCGGCACCAGGGTCAGGGCCGCCACGCCGAGGGCGGCGAGCCGGAGCCGCGCCCGCCGCCCGCGGTCGGCCGTCACCTGACGCCCACGCTGGCCAGCGCGCGCCGCTGGGCGGCCGTGGGCGTGGCCGGGAAGTAGAGGTAGCAGACGCCGCCCGAGCCGCTCCGCACGACGCCGTTGGCGTCGTAGCGCTTGGTGCGCAGCCACACGTTCTCGAACTGCCGCCGCCGGTAGACCCGGCGCACGCCGGCGTTGTCGTCGGCGTTGGGGTCGTTGGCGATGACGTCGCCCTCCGCGGTGAAGCCGACCACCGTCATCAGGTGGCCCGAGGTGCCGTAGCCGACACCGTCGAGGTCGCTGGCGATGAAGGACTGGGACGTTATCACCGGGATGCCGGCCGCGATCAGCCGCTCGGCGCCGTCGAGCGTGGCGATCCTGGTGACCACGCCCTGCAGGTCCGGGTAGGTGGCCGCGTAGGCGGCGTTGAACGGCCAGTTGCCGCAGCCGCCGTACTGGTAGTCGTAGGTGAAGCGGGCCGCGTGGCAGACCTGCGGGTCGCTGAAGTCGGGGTTCACCCAGGCCAGTTGCTCGGCCGTGGGGCGGCGGCCCCAGGACTCGATGATCATCTGCGAGGAGGTGGGGCTGCACCAGGCCTGTCCGCCGTTGTCGTACTCCGGGTACCGGCCGATGTGGACGTTCTGCGAGTAGCTCGGCACGGTCAGCTCGACGCCGGCGGCCACGCCCGGGGTGGTGGCGGGGACCTCGAAGCGGTCGGGCACCGCGGAGGTCATGGCGCCCACCCGCCAGACGGTCGGGGCCGCGCCGCCGGGCGTCCGGTAGAGGGTCAGCCGCAGCCGGTAGGAGACGAGCCGCAGCCCGCTGGCCGCGTCGTCGATGGCGAGGGTGTCGGTCCAGACCGTGGACTTGCCGTCCTCCTGGTCGTCGACCGAGGTGCGGCGGATGTCGCCGTCGCCCGAGGCCCAGACGCCCAGGGTGTACCAGGGGCTGGTGGTGCCGTCCGAGTAGGTGGCGAGCACCTCGACGCGGATGAAGGTGCCGGCCGGGGTGCGCGCGTTCCACGAGGCGATGAGCTCGGTGGCCGGGGTGGCCGCGCGGTGCGTGGGCGACAGCCAGGTGGCGTACTCGTAGGCCCTGGTGGTGCCGGTGTGCGGGTCGGCGTAGTCGACGGTGCCGCGGGCCTGGCGGAGCACCACGCCGGCGCGCCCGGTGGTCACCACTCCGACGCCCTGGGCGGTGCCCGAGGCCCAGTCGGCGGCCGAGACCCAGCCCCGGTACTCGATCCCCGACTCCGGGTCGGCGCGGCGGCCGCCGCGGGCGGGGGCCGCGGGCGTGGTGGCGGTCGCGGAGCCGGTGGCGAGGCTGGCGGTGGTACCGACGGCCGCGGCGACTGCGGCGGCGAGAACGGTTCGGCGTGGCGTGGTGGTCACGGTGCTTGTCTCCCGGGGTCGTCTCCGAACGTGTGCGGAACGCAGCGACTCAGGCGCGGCAGGTCACCACTATCCCGGCTGCGGGACGTGACGGCCAGCCATTCCCCGCGAACGCGCGGAAACAATATTGGTGTCGACCTGTGACGCCGACCGGCCGGCCGGGCTTCGTTAGGCTCTTCGTGATGTTCTCCCCCGCCTCCCCCACCCGCGACGGGCTCGCCGGGCTGCCGGCCAGGCTGCGGGCCCTGCCGCCGAGCTGCGGCCCGGTGCGGCTGGTCGCGATCGACGGGCACGCCGGCTCCGGCAAGAGCACCCTGGCCGGCCGGCTCTCCGCCGCGCTCGACGGGGCGCCGGTGGTGCGCCTCGACGACCTCGCCAGCCACGACGCGTTCTTCGACTGGACGGGCCGGCTGACCACCGGGGTGCTCGACCCGCTCACGCGCGGTGAGCCGGCCGAGTACCCGGCCTACGACTGGGAGCGCCGCGCCTTCGCCGGCACGGTGTCCGTCCCACCGGCGCCCGTGGTGCTCCTGGAGGGGGTGGGCGCGGGCCGGCGGGCGCTGCGGCCCCACCTGGCGTTCCTCGTCTGGCTCGCGGTGTCAGCCGAGACCGCCTGGGCGCGCGGGCGGCGCCGCGACGGTCCCGAACAGGCCGGATTCTGGCGGGAATGGGTCGCGGCGGAGCGGCGGCACTTCGCCGAAGATCCCTCCAGGCCCCATGCGGATATCCTGATGACACCGAGGGGTGACACCTATGAAGCCCGCGCGTGAGGCCCTCCGGGCTCCGGGGGCAGGCAGCGGTAACCCGTTGTGGGGGTCGTCATGAACGCTGGCACACGCGGCGCGCAGGGACCGCCGAGCGGGGCGGACCTGGCCTGGCTGCGGGGGGTCGACGCCTACGCGGCGGCGGCCTACCCCGAGGCCGAGGAGGAGTTCAGGGCGGCGGTCCGCGAGGACCCGGGGATGGCCGACGCCTGGCTCGGGCTGCACGCGCTGCGCACCGACGTGCCGGCCGCGCTGCGGCAGATGTTCCGCAACCGGAGCCGCTTCGGCGAGCAACGCGCCCGCCACGGGCGCCCGTTGAGCTCCTGGTACTGGCTCGGCTGGTGGGTGCAGCCGGTGCTCGAGACCGAGCGGGACCTGCTGCTCGCCCACGCGTCGCACCTCCTCGACGGCCGCCGGCTGGCCGAGTTGGACCGGGCGCTCGCCCAGTGCCCGGCGCCGGAGAGCGATCCGCACGCGCGGTTCCTGCACGCCTGCCGGTGCTATCTCTCGAAGGACTGGGAGGGGCTCTACCGGTACACGGCCAACCTCACCGAGGATCCCCAACTGGGTGTCGAGGCCGGCCTCTTCGCGGGCATGGCGCGGGTCAGGCTGGAGATGTACGACCAGGCGGAACCGCTGCTCGCGGCGGCGCTGATGCGCTGCCGCAGCGAGCAGCCGCAGCGCAAGGAGCTGCGCTACTGGCTGGCGCGGGCCAGGGAGGGCAGCGGGCGCAGCGCGGCGGCCATACCGCTGTACCGGGCGGTGCACGAGGCCGACCCGGAGTTCATGGACACCGCGGTGCGGCTGACCGCGCTCGGCGTGGAGGACCCGGAGGCGGCCCACTTCACGGGGGCCTCGGGCGAGGTGCTCACCGGCCCCCTGCCGGCCGGCCTGCGCGGCGCCCTGGAAGCGCTCCAGGAGGAGGGCGGGCTCGGCCGGCGGATTCCGTCACCCACCGCGCCGACCGGCGGGCCTCGTCCGGCGGGGTCCGTCGCCTGGCCGGGCCCGGCGGGCCACGCGCACGCCGGTCAGGGCGGGGTCACCGCCGGGGCGCCGCCGGCGCCGGACCCGACGCTGCTGGCCAGCACGCTGGCCGAGCTCGACCGGATGGTGGGTCTGGAGCCGGTGAAGGAGCAGGTGCGGGCGATGTCGGCGCAGCTGCGGATGGCGCGGCTGCGCTCCGGGCAGGGCCTGCCGGTGCAGCCCCCGAAGCGGCACTTCGTGTTCTCGGGGCCGTCCGGCACCGGCAAGACGACGGTGGCCAGGATCCTCGGCCGCGTCTTCCACGCGCTGGGCTTACTCAGCCACGACCGGCTGGTGGAGGCGCAACGGGCCGACCTCGTCGGGGAGTTCCTCGGGCAGACGGCGGTGAAGGCCAACCGGCTGATCGACTCGGCGCTCGGCGGGGTGCTGTTCATCGACGAGGCGTACAGCCTGGTCCACACCGGTTACAGCAAGGGGGACGCCTACGGCGACGAGGCCCTGCAGGTCCTCTTGAAGCGCGCGGAGGACAGCAGGGAGCACCTGGTGGTGATCCTCGCGGGCTATCCGGCCGGTATGGACCGGCTGTTGGCGGCCAATCCAGGGCTCGGCTCGCGGTTCGCCGCCCGGATCGAGTTCCCCAGCTACTCGCCCGAGGAGCTCACGGCCATCGGCGAGCTGCTGGCCGCCGAGCAGGGGGACGGGTGGGACCCGGAGGCGCTGGACGAGCTGCGCAGCATCTCCCGGCACGTGGTGAGCGAGGGGTGGATCGACGAGCTGGGCAACGGCCGCTTCCTGCGCACGCTCTACGAGTCGGCCTGCTCCTTCCGGGACGTCCGGCTGTCGGAGTCGGGTGCGGCGCCGACCCGGCAGGAGCTGGCCACGCTGCGGCTCCCGGACCTGATGCAGGCGTACGGCGAGGTGCTGTCGTCCCGCGGCATCCCGCGGGACTGACAGGCGGTTCGACGGATCGACGGTCGGCGGTTCGGAGCGCCTCAGCGGCCGGCGGGGCCGTCGGCCTCGGCGCTCGCGGTGCCGTGCGCCTCGGCGAGTGCGCGGAGCGCGCGGGCGTCGGCCAGCGCGCGCTGCTTGGAGACGCCGGGCTGGATGGCCATCACGGCGAGCACGGTGCCGTCGGCGAGGTCGAGCGAGACCCACGGGTCGCCCGGCCTGAGGGTGACCCGCACCACCTGGGCCCAGGCGAGCCGCCGCCTGGTGGTGAGGTTGACGACGGTGAGGCCCTCGGCGTCGGCGGTGACCTTGGGGCGGCTGAGCAGGGCCGTCAGCCCGAACACCGCGGCGCCGCAGCCGGCGAGCGTGAGGCGGTCGCTGAGCGTGCCGGTGGCCGTGAGCCCCTCGGGCAGCACCACGGCGATGAGCGACAGCACGCCGAGCACCACCGAGCCGATGGTCAGCAGCACGAGCCTGGTGAGCACCGGCCGGTAGGTGACCGGAAGGGCGGGCAGCGGCGGCTGCGTCCGGCCCGTGGTGGTCTCGCTGGTCATCCTGCCCTCCCGGGTCAGAGGCGGGCGGCGTGGATGCCGGTGCTGAGGATGGCGCGGGCGCCGAGCTCGTACAGCTCGTCCATGATCCGCTGGGCGTCCTGCACCGGCACCATGGAACGGACGGCGACCCACCCCTGGTCGTGCAGCGGGGAGACGGTCGGGGACTCGAGGCCCGGGGTGAGCGACACCGCCTTGTCGACGAGCTCGGCCCTGATGTCGTAGTCCATCATCACGTAGCGGCGGGCCACCAGCACGCCCTGGAGGCGCCGCAGGAACTGGCGGACCTTGGGGTCCTCCTCCTCGCCGTCCTCGCCGGCGCGCCTGATGACCACGGCCTCCGACTCGAGGATCGGCTCGCCGATGATCTCGAGCCCCGCGTTGCGCAGCGTGGTCCCGGTCTCCACGACATCGGCGATGACCTCGGCGACGCCCAGCTGGATCGCGGTCTCGACGGCCCCGTCGAGGTGGACCACCGAGGCGTCCACGCCGTGCTCGGCGAGGTGGGCGGTGACGACGCCGGCGAAGGAGGTGGCGATGGAGAGGCCGCCGAACTCCCGGACGTCGCGGACGGTGCCGGGGCGGGTGGCGTAGCGGAGGGTGGAGGCCGCGAAGCCGAGCTCCATGATCTCCTCGGCCTCGGCGCCCGAGTCGAGCAGCAGGTCGCGGCCCGTGATGCCGATGTCGAGGCGGCCGGATCCGACGTAGATGGCGATGTCGCGGGGGCGCAGGTAGAAGAACTCGACCTGGTTGTCCGCGTCGATCAGGACCAGTTCGCGGCGGTCCTTGCGCTGCCGGTAGCCGGCCTCATGGAGCATGGCCGCCGCCGGCTCGGAGAGCGACCCCTTGTTGGGAACGGCGATGCGCAACATGGACGGGCTTCCTTCGTGCGGGAGTACGGGACGCGGGTGGGTGGACGGGGCGCGGGGCTCGCCCCCGTCAGAGGTGAGCGTATACGTCGGAGAGCGAGAGGCCGCGGGCGACCATCAACACCTGGAGGTGGTAGAGGAGCTGGGAGATCTCCTCTGCGGTGCGGTCCGCGCTCTCGTGTTCCGCGGCCATCCACACCTCGGCGGCCTCCTCGACGACCTTCTTGCCGATGGCGTGCACCCCGTCGGCGAGCAGTTCCGCGGTGCGGGAGGTGCTGGGGTCGCCGGTGGCGGCCTTCTGCTGGAGCTCGGCGAAGAGCTCGTCGAATGTCTTGTTGGCCATGGTGGTCTTACCCTACGGCGTGCCCCCTGGTCAGCCACGCGCGGGGCGTGGAACGGCACGCAGGGTGGTGGCGGCCGCGACAGCGGCGGTGGCGGCCTCGTGCCCCTTGTCCTCGACGGACCCCGGCAGGCCGGCCCGGTCCACGGCCTGCTCCTCGGTGTCGCAGGTCAGCACGCCGAAGCCGACGGGGATGGCGTGGCCGACGCTGACCTGGGTGAGGCCCTGGGTGACGCCCTGGCAGACGTAGTCGAAGTGGGGGGTGCCGCCGCGGATGACGACGCCGAGCGCGACGACCGCGTCGTAGCCGCGCTCGGCCAGCGCCTCGGCGGCGAAGGGCAGTTCGAAGCTGCCCGGCACCCGCACCACGGTGGGCTCCGGCACGCCGAGGTCCTTCAGCGCGCGCAGGGCGCCGGAGAGCAACCCGTCCATCACGGTCTGGTGCCACTGGGCGGCGACCACCGCGACCCGCAGGTCGGCGCCGCCGGTCACGGTCAGCTCGGGGGCTCCCTTGCCGCTCACTGTCTTCTCCCTCTCGTCGTTCGCGTCGTTCTCGCCGATCGCGTCGTGCTGGTCGGTCGGATCACTGGTTGGCGCAGGCCGAGGTGGCGCCCGGGTCGAGCCAGGGCAGGTCGTGGCCCATCCGGTCCCGCTTGGTGCGCAGGTAGCGCAGGTTGTGCTCGCCGGGAGGCACCGGGATCGGCTCGCGGCCGGTGACGGCGAGGCCGTGCCGGGTGAGCGCGGTGACCTTCTCCGGGTTGTTGGTCATCAGGCGCAGCGAGCGGACGCCGAGGTCGGCCAGGATGCGGGCGCCGGCGGCGTAGTCGCGGGCGTCGGCCGGCAGCCCGAGCTCCAGGTTGGCGTCCAGGGTGTCCCGGCCGCGCTCCTGCAACTGGTAGGCGCGGAGCTTGGACATCAGGCCGATGCCGCGGCCCTCGTGGCCGCGCAGATAGAGGACGACGCCCCGGCCCTCGGCCTGGACCCGCTCCAGGGAGGCGCGCAACTGCGGGCCGCAGTCGCAGCGCTGGGAGCCGAACACGTCGCCGGTCAGGCATTCGGAGTGCACCCTGACCAGCACGTCCTCGCCGTCGCCCAACTCGCCGGCGACCAGCGCGATGTGCTCGACGCCGTCCGCCGTGGACCGGTAGCCGTGCGCGCGGAAGGTGCCGTGCGCGGTGGGCAGGGTGGTCTCGGCCTCGTGGCGCACGGTCGGGAGGGCCTCCTCGCCGGCGGCGCGCCGGTAGGCGACCAGGTCCTCGATGGAGATGATCGCGAGGCCGTGCCGGCGGGCGAAGCGGCGCAGCGCGGGCAGCCGCAGCATGGTGCCGTCCTCGCCGGCGATCTCGCAGATGGCGGCCGCCGGGCGCAGCCCGGCGAGCCGGGCGAGGTCGACGGCGGCCTCGGTGTGGCCGTTGCGCACCAGCACGCCCCCGGTGCGGGCGCGCAGCGGGAAGACGTGTCCCGGGCGGGCCAGGTCGGCGGGGGCCGCGGCAGGGTCGGCGAGCAGCCGGATGGTGGTGGCGCGGTCGGCGGCGGAGATGCCGGTGCCGACGCCGTGCGCGGCGGTGGCGTCGACTGAGACCGTGAAGGCGGTGGTCATCGACTCGGTGTTCTTCTCGACCATCTGGCCGAGTTCGAGCCGGTCCAGGTCCTCGGGCTCCATGGGCGCGCAGATCAGCCCACGGCACTCGCTCATCATGAAGGCGACGATCTCGGGGGTGATCAGCTCGGCGGCGACCACCAGGTCGCCCTCGTTCTCCCGGTCGGGGCGGTCGACGACCACCACCGGCCGGCCCAGGGCGATGTCGGCGACGGCGCGCTCGACGGGGTCGAGCACGAGCTCGGGGTCGAGGACGGGCGCGGCGGCTCGGGACTCCGGGACGGTCACGCGGGGGCTCCTTCCAGGACGGTCCTGCGGCCACCGGACTCGCGGGAGCTCAACCACCAGGCCCGCATGCCCCACAGGACGAGGACGAGATAGACGACGTAGACCAGGCCGGAGAAGGGCAGGCCGCTGTCGAAGGCCAGCGGGACGCCGACCAGGTCGACCAGCAGCCAGGCGAACCAGAACTCCACCAGGCCGCGGGCCTGCGCGACCATGGCGACCAGGGTGCCGACGAAGATGTAGGCGTCCGGCCAGGGGTTCCAGGACAGCTCGGGGAAGGCGCTGAACACCCCGCCCACCACGAGGGTGCCGAGGGCGGCGCCGGCGAGGAGGGCGCCGCGTTCGGTCCAGGAGGCGAAGCGGACGGTGATCCGCCCCTCCTCGGTGCCGTGCCGGCCGAGCTGCCACTGTCGCCACCCCCACAAGGCGACGCCGATGACCAGCAGTTGCTTGCCCACTCCCCCGCTGAGCTGGGCGGAGGCGTAGGCGGCGATCAGGATGAGCCCGGAGACGAGCTGGACGGGCCAGGTGAGGATGGAGCGCCGCCAGCCGAGGGCGAGGGCGGCGAGCCCGGCCAGGTTGCCGACCATGTCGGACCAGATGACGTGCTGGCCGAAGGCGGTGAAGGCGGTGCTGTTGAGCTGGTCGACCAGGCTGCTCATCGGAGCGTCACCTCGCGCTGGCCCAGCAGGCGTTCGACGTACTTGCCGACGATGTCGACCTCCAGGTTGACCTGGTCGCCCGGCTGCTTGGCGCCCAGGGTGGTGAGGTCGAGGGTGGTGGGGATCAGGCCGATGGAGAAGCGGTCGTCACCGGCCTCGACGACGGTGAGGCTGACGCCGTCGACCGTGATCGAGCCCTTGTCGACGACGTAGCGGGCGAGCGGGGCGGGCAGCGTGAAGGTGACGAGCTCCCAGTGGTCGCCCGGCGTGCGCTCCAGGACGGTGGCGGTGCCGTCGACGTGGCCCTGGACGAGGTGTCCGCCGAGCCGGTCGCCGAGCGCCATAGGGCGCTCCAGGTTGACGCGGTCGCCGGGCGCGAGGCCGCCGAGGTTGGAGCGGGCCAGGGTCTCGGCCATCACATCGGCGGTGAACTCGCCCTCGCCGAGCTCGATCACGGTGAGGCAGACGCCGTTGACGGCGATGGAGCCGCCGTGTCCCGTGCCCTCGGTGACGACGGCGCAGCGCAGCCGCAGCCGCGCCGAGTCGCCCGCGCGGTCGAGCGCGACGACCTCGCCCTGCTCTTCGACGATTCCGGTGAACACTCAGCTCTCCTTGGGGACGGGGGCGTTGGCGGGAACGGCGCTGATCCGCAGGTCGGGGCCGATCCGGTCGACGCCGGTGACGCGAAGGCGCAACGCGTCCGCGATGGTGGTGATTCCCGCGCCGGTCAGGGCCTGGGGTCCGGCGCCGAGCAGGGCCGGGGCGAGGTAGCCGGTGACGCGGTCGACGAGGCCGGCGGCGACGAAGGCGCCGGCCAGGGTGGGGCCGCCCTCCAGCAGCACGGAGCGGATCCCGCGCCGGTGGAGGACGGCGAGCAGCGCGGTCAGGTCGACGCCGGGGCCGTGCGCGGCGCGCGGGAGCCTGACCACCTCGGCGTGGCCGACGAGGTGGGCCGCGGGGGCGTCATCGGCGACGGCCACCAGGGTGGCGGCGGCACCGTCGAGCACCCGGGCGCCCGGCTTGACCGCGGTCGCCTCGGTGTCCAGGACGACGCGCAGCGGCTGGCGGGCGCCCGGCACGCCGCGGACGGCGAGGTGCGGGTCGTCGGCGCGGGCGGTACCCGAGCCGACGAGCACCGCGTCGGACTCGGCGCGCAGCCGGTGCACGTCGGCGCGGGACTCGGGCGAGGTAATCCACCGGCTGGTGCCGTCGGCCGCGGCGACCCGGCCGTCGAGGGTGGCGGCGTACTTCCAGTGGACGTGCGGGCGGCCGTGCCGGACAGCGGTGAGCCAGGCCGCGTTGACCTCGGCCGCCTCGGCGGCGAGCGGTCCGGCGGCGACCTCGACGCCGGCGGCGGCGAGCACGGCGGCGCCGCCCGCGGCCCGCGGGTTGGGGTCGGCCACGGCGTAGACGACGCGCGCCACGCCGGCCGCGATCAGGGCCTGGGCGCAGGGGCCGGTGCGCCCGGTGTGGGCGCAGGGTTCGAGGGTGACGACGGCGGTGCCGCCGCGCGCCGCGGGGCCGGCCGCGGTCAGCGCGTGGACCTCGGCGTGCGGGCCGCCGGCCCGCTGGTGCCAGCCCTCACCCACAATGCGGCCGGCGGCGTCGAGGACGACGCAGCCGACGACGGGGTTGGGGCTTGTGCTGCCGAGGCCGCGGGCGGCCAGCTCGATGGCGCGGCGCATCGCCTGGGCCTCACGGGCCTCGCGCGCGCTTGCGGGGGCGGCCACCGGATCCTCCTGCCTCTTGGGCACGGCTCCGGGGCTGCGGGATGTCAGCGCGGATCACGGGGGCGAGGACAGGCCATGGCCGGTCGGTCGGGACCGGCGGCCACGGGTGTGCCGCGCACCGCTTCCGCCACGCACTGCCTCCCATCCGGACTTTAACCGTCGGTCCAGGAATTCCACCTGGTCAACCGGCCGCTGGCGGCGGACGGGTCGCGGACTATAACCGCCGGTTCGGAGTTTCACCGACCCCGGAGTGCGCTGTGTCGCTGGTACGCCCACCAGTCTGCCACGGTCGGCGGTCGATCATGCCGGGCTGTGGGACGCCTCACAGGCCGGCCGGGGGCGTCACCGCGCGAGGTCGGGGCCGAAGAGGTCGCGGCGGGCCGCGTCCAACGCGGTGACCAGGGCACCGGCCAGGACCGGGCTGCCGGCCACGGTGGCGGGGCGCACGTCGGTGTCCAGCGGGGAGAGGGCGCGCAGGCGGTCGGCGACGCGCTCGGCGAGCGCGGGCCCGCCGGCGCGCCCGATCTCACCGCCGAGCACCACGCAGCCGGGGTCGAGGACGGCGGCCACCCCGGCGATGGCCACGGCGACGCGGTCGGCGAGCTCGGTGAGGAACGCGCCGGCGGCGCCCGTGGGTTGGGTCGCGGCGGCGCGCACCACGGCCTCGGCCGCCGGCGCGTCGCCCGCGGGGTCGGCGGGCAGGCCGTGTGCCCCGGCCAGGGCGCAGACCGCGCCGCTCGACGCGAGCGCGTGGAAGCCGCCGTCGCAGTCCTCGGCCGCGGGCAGTCCGCCGGTGCCGGGCACGGGCAGGAAGCCGAGTTCGCCGGCGCCGCCCGAGGCGCCGCGGCGCAGCGTGCCGTCGAGCACCACGGCGGCGCCGACGCCGTGGCCGAGCCAGACCAGCACGAAGCTGTCGCGGTCCGTGACGGCGCCGTGTCGGTGTTCCGCGAGGCCGGCCAGGTTGACCTCGTTCTCCAGGAGGACGGGGCCTTCTAGCCTGGCGCGCAGGGCGGTGAGGAGCTCCGTGTGCCAGGAGGGCAGCGAGCCGGTGGGGCGCAGGGCGCCGGTGGTCGGGTCGACGAGCCCGGGGGCGCCCATGACGGCGGTGTGCAGGGTCTCGACGCCCGAACGGGCGAGGGCCCGGTCGAGCGCGGCGAGGGTGGCGGCGACCATGTCGGCGGTTCCCGCGGTGGCCGGCAGCCGCTCCTCGGCGAGGGTGCGGCCGGCGAGGTCGGCCAGCGCGAGGGCGACGGAGCCCGTGCGGACGTCGAGCGCGGCGACGTGGGCGCGCTCGGCCACCAGGCCGTAGAGGCGGGCGTTGGGGCCGCGCCGCTCCTCCCCTGCCTCGCCGACCACGGTGACCAGACCGTCCCGCCCCAGCCGGCCGAGCAGGTCGGCGACGCTGGGCCGGGAGAGGCCGGTCAGCTCGCGCAGCCGGGTCGCCGTCAGGGGGCCCTCGCTGGCCAACAGGTCCAGGGCGATGCGGTCGTTGATGGCGCGGGCCGTCCGTGGCGTCGCGGTACGGGCAGTCATGCGGGAATCCTCGCAGAGTCGGTGGAGGGCGAGATGCTCCCTGCCATATTTTTATTAGGTAACCTTCCTGATAGTTTACTGCCCGGCCCGGCCCGCCGGCCCGGCCACCCCTCCGGGACCTACGAGAGAACGCGGACGCCCATGTCGACGTCACACCCCCTGGTCACCGACCGGGACCGGATCCGCACGGCCCGCCGGTCCGTCAGCGTCGTCTTCGCGCTGCACGGCGCGGTCAGCGGCAGCTTCGTGACCCGCATCCCCTGGCTCAAGGACCAACTCGACCTCAGCACCGCGCAGTTGGGCCTGGCCCTGGCCTTCCCCGCGCTCGGCGCGGCCCTGACCATGCCGCTGGCCAGCGGCGTGATGCACCGGCTGGGCGCGCGCGCCGCCGTGCGCTGGCTGCTCGTGCTGTGGACCGCCGCGCTGGCCCTGCCCATGCTGGCGCCGAACCTCCCGGCGCTGTGCGGGCTGCTGTTCGTCTACGGCGCCGCGTCCGGCATGGCCGACGTGGCGATGAACGCGCAGGGCGTGGACGTGGAGCGCGAGCACGGCCGCTCGATCATGTCCGGACTGCACGGCCTGTGGTCGGTGGGCGCGCTGCTCGGCTCCGCGGTCGGCGTCGGCGCGGTCGGGCTCGGCGTGGACGCGCGGGCCCATCTCCCGCTGGTGGCCCTGGCGTTGACCCTGGCGGCGCTGCCGGTCTGCCGGGGCCTGCTGGACGTCAGGGCCACGCCGGAGGAGGAACCGCCGCCCCGGTTCGCGCTGCCCCCGCGCTCCGCACTGCTGATCGGCGCGGTCGGCATGTGCGCGATCCTCGCCGAGGGCGGCAGCATGGACTGGTCGGGCGTCTACCTGCGCGATCTCGCGGGCGCCTCGGAGGCGGTGGCCGCCGCCAGCTACACGGCGTTCGCCTGCACCATGGCCGTCGCCCGGCTCGCCGGGGACGCGGCGGTGCGGCGCCTGGGCCCGGTCCGCACGGTCCGCGGCAGCGGACTGCTGGCGCTGACGGGCGGGGTGCTCGTGGTGACGGCGCGGGTACCGGCACAGGGCATCCTGGGATTCGCGCTGCTCGGGATCGGGATAGCGGTGGTGATCCCGTTGGCCTTCGCGGCCGCCGGACGCAGCGGCCCCAACCCGAGTCAGGCCATCGCCGGCGTGGCCACGGTCACCTACACCACCGGCCTGATCGCGCCCACCCTGATCGGCATGATCGGCGAACTCGCCTCGCTGCGGGCCTCGTTCGCGCTGGTGACGGCCGCGCTCACGGTGCTGGTGGTGGGCGCCGGGGTGCTGGGCGGGCGGGCGCCGCGGGAGCCGGTGGCCACCGACCCCGCCACGGCGCGTGGCGAGCGGAGCGGCCGGGCGGGGAAATCCGCGTAAAACGGGCCCCCGGCACGTCGCCGGGGGCCCGTCGGGTTCAGCCGAAGGCGCGGACGGCCTGGTAGTACGTCCAGGCCAGCCCGTCACAGGAGGCGGCGGTGGCCCCCGAGTAACGGTCGCAGACCCGCTGGAGGTCGGCGTAGAAGGCGGAGTCGAGCCGGGCCTTGTTGGCGTCGAAGGTGCCCTGCGCCTTGTAGTTGCGGTAGCCGAAGTCGTGCCGCGCACACGAGGTCTCGAACGGGAAGCCGAAGGGGTTGTCGGGCGAACTCGAGCAGTAGTCCGTGCTCCAGTCGAAGCCGTAGGAGGACCAGGCCGACTGGTTGTTGCGGGCGGACAGCCAGGCGCTGTAGCTGCTGGCGCTGGTCTGGGTCCAGTTGGAGAGCACCTGGGGCTTGTCGGCCGGGGCCGCGGTGGCGGGGGCGGCCGAGGTGAACACGGCGGCCAGGCTGAGGCCGACCGCGGACAGGGCGGTGGCGAACCGACGACGACGCATGCAGTTCCTCCGGAAATCTGACGAACCGTCACCAGACGGCACGGTGGGGGAGTTTCCGGAAGATCAAGCTACGGGCCGGTAGGCCATTACTCAAGACCTGACGCATGCACGTCAGTTGACCGGTCGGGGAATTCCGGGCGCCACCGCCCGGGCCACCGCCTCAGTGGACCGGCCGGGCGCGCACCCAGGTGCCGTCGTCGGTGAGCACCGTGTCCACGGCCAGGCCGGCGGCGGCCAGCGCGGCCTCGAAGGACTCCTCGGTGTAGCGGTAGGAGAGGAACCGCTGTGTCCACCGCGCGTCGTCGTACTCGTATTCGACGAGGATGGCGGAGGTGTTGTCATCGACCGGCTCCGCGGACGCCACCCGGGTGAGGCCGTGCTCGGTACGCGACTCCCTGGGCACCCGGAGGTGCCAGTCCGCCCCCTCGCGCTGGATCAGCACCACTCCCCCGTCGGCGACGTGGCGCCGGCAGGCGCGCAGCAAGCCGGCGCGCACCGCGGGGTCGCCGTTGTGCACCAGGAACGAGGCGAGCAGCACGACGTCGAACCGCTCGTCACCCAGCTCGAGGTCCTCGATCGAGGAGCGGACGGTACGGGCGCCGCGCACGTGCGCCAGCATCTCGGGCGACTCGTCGACGGCCGTGACGGTGAATCCGCGCTCGATCAGCGGATGGGTCAACCGCCCGACGCCGCAACCGAGTTCGAGGATGCTGGCGCCGGCGGGCACGGCCGAGGCGATGATCCCGGGCTCCGGCCCGGGACGCAGCCTCAGCCAGTGCTCGACGGCGCAGCCGTCCGGAGTGATGGGGCCCGGCCCCGTGCCGCCGTATCCCGCGCGCGTCTGCTGGCTCATGGACCCATCCCAGCACCCGTGCCCCGGGGGCGACAGATCGAGTTCGGCCAGCTCCGCGTCACTGCCAGCTGACGTGCAGCGGCTTGCCCTCCGCGTAGCCGGCGGCGCTCTGCACGCCCACCACGGCCCGCTCGGTGAACTCGGTCAGCGTGGCCGCCCCGGCGTAGGTGCAGGCCGAGCGGACGCCCGCGACGATCGAGTCGATCAAATCCTCGACGCCGGGACGCGCCGGGTCGAGGAACATCCTGGAGGTCGAGATCCCCTCCTCGAAGAGCCCCTTGCGCGCCCGGTCGTAGGCCGAGTCCTCGGCGGTGCGGCCGCGCACGGCGCGGGCCGAGGCCATCCCGAAGCTCTCCTTGTACAGCCGGCCGTCGGCCGCCTGCTGCAGGTCGCCAGGCGACTCGTAGGTGCCGGCGAACCAGGAGCCGATCATCACGTTGGAGGCGCCGGCGGCCAGCGCCATCGCCACGTCCCGGGGATGCCGCACCCCGCCGTCGGCCCACACGTGCTTGCCGTGCCTGGCCGCCTCGGCCGCGCACTCCAGCACGGCCGAGAACTGCGGCCGCCCCACGCCCGTCATCATCCGGGTGGTGCACATGGCGCCGGGGCCGACCCCCACCTTGACGATGTCGGCGCCGGCCTCGATCAGGTCCCGGGTGCCCTCGGCCGACACCACGTTGCCCGCGACCACGGGCACCGCCGGCTTCAGGGCCCGGACGGCGCGCAGCGTGGCGACCATCGACTCCTGGTGGCCGTGCGCGGTGTCCACCACCAGCGTGTCGACGCCGGCCGCGAGCAGCGCCTCGGCCCGCCCGGCCACGTCCCCGTTGATGCCGACGGCGGCCGCCACCCGCAGCCTGCCGGCGGCGTCGGTGGCGGGCGTGTAGAGCGTGGCGCGCAGCGCGCCCTTGCGGGAGAGGATGCCGGCGAGGCGCCCGTCGGCGCCGACCGCGGGGGCGATCTTGCGGTGCGCGCCGTCCAGGACGTCGAAGGCCTCCTGCGGGTCCATCCCGGCGTCGAGCACCAGCAGGTCGCGCGACATCACCTCGCCCAGCTGGGTGAACCGGTCGACGCCCGTCAGGTCGGCCTCGGTCACGATCCCCACCGGCCGGCCCGCGCTGACCACGACGCCGGCGCCGTGCGCCCGCTTGGGCAGCAGCGCGAGCGCGTCGCCCACGGTCTGGGTGGGGGCCAGCACGATCGGCGTGTCGAGGACCAGGTGGCGCTGCTTGACCCAGGCGATCACGTCGGTGACCACGTCCAGCGGGATGTCCTGCGGGATGACCACGAGGCCGCCGCGCCGGGCCACGGTCTCCGCCATCCGGCGGCCGGCCACGGCCGTCATGTTGGCGACGACGAGGGGGATGGTGGTGCCCGTGCCGTCGGGCGTGGACAGGTCGACCGCCTGCCGGGAGCCGACCGCCGAACGGTTGGGAACCATGAAGACGTCGTCGTAGGTCAGGTCGTACGACGGCGTCACGTCATTGAGGAACTTCATGCTCGCTCTCTCACCTGCTGCTGAGTGGATCGATGCGGGTGGGGAGCTGCGGCTCCTACGTCATTATGGCCGAGAACCGCACTCGTGCACGAAGCGGCCGGCCCACCCGACCCGGGCGAACCGGCCGGCGCACGCCGGCTAGCCGAGCTCGTCGGGGTCGGACCGCTCCAGGGCCGGGCGCCCGCCCGGCGGCTGGGCCAGCAGTCGGTCGGCGGCGGTGGTGTCCGTGACCAGGCTGGTCACCAGTCCGGAGCGCAGTACCGCGCCGATGGCGTCCGCCTTGCGACGGCCGCCGGCGATGGCGACCACCTCGGGGATCCGGCGCAGCCGCTCGGCCTCCACCGTGATGCACCGCTCCCCCAGGTCCCGCCCGACCCGGCGCCCGTCGGCCGCGAAGAGGTGCGCCGACATCTCGGCCGCCACCCCCAGCGAGGAGTAGTGCTCCCGCTCCTCCTTGTCCAGCATGTCGTAAACGGTCGAGATCCCCGGCTCCCAGGACCCGATGGAGACCGCCGCGATCGTCACCTTGTCGAAGTACTCGAAGGCCGCCGCGATCCCCGGCTGGCCGCGCAGCGCCGCCGCCGTGGCCGAGTCAGGCAGCAGCATCGGCGCGTAGATCGGGTGCGCGTCGCCCCCCGAGACCGCGGCCGCCCGCCGCACCGCCTCCACCGAGCCGCGCTCCGCCGTGCCCGCGTGGTAGACGCCGGTCAGCTGCACCACCGTGCACGGCGGCAACTCCCGCAGCGCCTGCGCCATGTGGATCGTCGACCGCCCCCACGCGAGCCCGAGCACGTCCCCCTCGGCCACCAGCTCGCCGAGCAACTCCGCGGCCACCTCGCCCAGATGCTCCGGGTCCGGCGTGTCCTCCGCGTCGTCGGAGGGCGACTCGGCGACCACCACGTGCCGCAGCCCGTACCTGGCCCGCAGCGCGTCCGACCGCTCCGCGTCCAGCTCGGCCGGAACCCGGATCTCGATGCGCACCAGGTCGTGCTCCACGGCCGACTCCAGCACGCGAGCGACCTTGAAGCGGCTGACCCCGAACTCGTCGGCGATCTGGATCTTGGACTTGCCCTCCAGATAGAAGCGGCGTGCCATCGCCGCCGCCTGCATCAGTTCGGCGGGCCCCATCCTTGTGGCTGCCCTCCCGGTCGGCACCGCACTCACCTCACTGTCCTGATGTCCGTCCCCGTCCCCGGTCACCTCTGGAGGTTCATCCTCGCAGATCCACGGACCCCGCGATCGCCCCTCGGAGTCGGCGGCACCCCTGGGAACCGGATGGACGGCCGGAGTTCACCCGGACGTGGTGTGCGAAGCCGGGCGCCCGGCGCGCTCCGCCTGCTCGCGCAGCGCGGCCACCGCGGCCGCCGGGTCGTCGGCGCCGTAGACGGCGGAACCGGCGACGAAGACGTCGGCCCCGGCCTCGGCGCAGCGCTCGATGGTGGCGGTGGAGACGCCGCCGTCCACCTGGAGCCAGAGCGACAGGCCGTGGCGCTCGATCAGCTTCCTGGTGCGGCGGATCTTGGGCAGCGTGACGTCCAGGAACGCCTGGCCGCCGAAGCCCGGCTCCACGGTCATGACCAGCACCATGTCGAGCTCGGACAGCAGGTCCTCGTAGGGCTCGATGGGGGTGGCCGGCTTGAGCGCCATCGAGGCGCGCGCGCCCTTGGCCCTGATCTCCCTGGCGAGCCTGACCGGCGCGGCCGCGGCCTCCACGTGGAAGGTGACCGAGCCGGCGCCCGCGTCCACGTAGGCGGGGGCCCAGCGGTCGGGGTCCTCGATCATCAGGTGGCAGTCGAGCGGGATGTCGGTCGCCTTGCGCAGCGACTCGACGACGGGCACACCGAGCGTCAGGTTGGGCACGAAGTGGTTGTCCATCACGTCGACATGGAGCCAGTCGGCGCCCTCGACGGCCCTGGCCTCGTCGGCCAGCCGGGCGAAGTCAGCGGACAGGATGCTCGGATTGATCTGTGCCATGGGGCCCAGTATTCAACATGCCCGCCGGCCGCCCTCAGCCGGTCGGCCGGCGGGCGACCTGGCCCCTACGAGGTGCGGCGCAGCAGCGCCAGGTACATGGCGTCGGTGCCGTGCCGGTGCGGCCAGAGCTGGATGTCGGGGCCCTCGCCGAGCTCGGGCACGCCGGGCAGCAGCGGGCGCGCGTCGATCCGCTCCACCGTCGTACCGCCCTCCCTGGCAAGGGACTTGAGCACGTCGGCGACGACCAGGCGGGTTTCGGCCAGATGTGGTGAGCAGGTCGCGTAGCCGACCACGCCGCCGGGCCGCACGGCGGTCAACGCGCCGCGCAGCAGGTCACGTTGGAGCGCGACGAGCCCGTCCAGGTCCTCCGGGCGACGGCGCCAGCGGGCCTCGGGGCGGCGGCGCAGCGCCCCGAGCCCGGTGCAGGGCACGTCGACCAGCACCCGGTCGAAGGTGCCGGGACGCCAGGCGGGGCGGGTGCCGTCCGCGACCACCACCTGGTGCGGGCCCGGGTTGCCGTCCAGCGCGCGGGCCACCAGGCGGGCCCGGTGCGGCTGCCGCTCGGCGGCGACCAGCGCGGCGCCCCGCTCGGCCGCGAGGGCGCCGAGCAGCGCCGCCTTGCCGCCGGGCCCCGCGCAGCCGTCCAGCCAGCGCCGGTCGGGGCCGGTCAGCGGCGCGTTGGCCAGCGCCAGGGCGACCAGCTGACTGCCCTCGTCCTGAACGCCGGCCCGGCCCTCGCCGACCGCCTCCACCGCGCCCGGCTCGCCGCCCTCGACCAGCCGCACGGCGTACGGCGACCAGCGGCCGGGCTCGGCGCCCGGCTCGGCCCGCAGCTCCTCCACGGTGGACCGGCCGGGGCGGGCCACCAGCGTGACCCCCGGGCGCTCGTTGTCGGCGGCCAGCAGCTGCTCGATGCCGGCCCGGTCGCCGCCCAGCGCGTCCCACAGGGCCGAGACCACCCAGCGGGGGTGGGCGTACGCCAGGGCCAGATGCTCCTCCGGGTCCTCGTCGTACGGCGGGGCGACCCGCTCGAGCCAGCCGTCGAGGTCGTGCGCGGCCACCCGGCGCAGCACCGCGTTGACGAACTTGGCGCGGCCGTCGCCGAGCACGCAGCGGGCCAGCTCGACGCTCGCGCTGACCGCGGCGTGGCTCGGGATCCGGGTGCCGAGCAGCTGGTGGGCACCGAGCGAGAGCACGTCCAGGACCGGCGGGTCCACCTCACGCAGCGGCCGGTCGACGCAGGCGGCGAGCACCGCGTCGTAGGTGCCCTGGCGGCGCAGGGTGCCGTAGACCAGCTCGGTGGCCAGGGCGGCGTCCCTGGCGTCGAGCTCGCCGGCCTCCTTGGCCCTGGTCAGCATCGGCGGGAGCACCAGGTTGGCGTAGGCGCCGCGCTCGCCGACGGCGCGCAGCGCGTCGAAGGCGAGGATCCGGACCGGATCCCTCCGGGGTCGGCGGTAGGTCCTGGCTGGTCGGCGCTGCCGGGTGCTCACGGGAAGGGGTGCTCCGGGTGTCGGGGGAAGGGATCTGGTGCCGGCGGTGCGGCGCTGGTCTCCAGCCTACGGCCGGGGCACGGTGGGCGACTCGAGCCGCTCGCCGGCGGCGACCCGGACGCCCCTGGCCCAGTCCGCGGCGCGCATCGGCTTCTTGCCCTGCGGCTGGACCCAGACCAGCTCGACGGCGTGCGAGGCGGTGCCGACGTGGACGGCGTGCTTCTCGGCGGCCAGCTCGCCGGGGGCCAGGTCGTCCCGGTCCGGCACCATGGTCACCTGACGGAGCTTCAACCGCTCGCCGCGGAACACCGTCCAGGCCCCGGGGGCAGGGGTGCAGGCGCGCACCTGGCGGTGCACCCGCAGCGCGGGGGCCGACCAGTCCACGGCCGCGTCCTCGACGGTGATCTTGGGGGCGAGGCTGATCCCCTCGGCGGGCTGCGGCTCGGCGCGCAGGGTGCCGTCCTCGACGCCGTCCATGGTGTGCGCGAGCAGCCCGGCGCCGGCGAAGGCGAGCCGGGTGAGCAGATCGCCACTGGTGTCCTCGGGACGGATGGCCTCGGTGAGCACTCCGTAGACGGGCCCGGAGTCAAGCCCCTCCTCGATCTGGAAGGTGCAGGCGCCGGTGATCTCGTCGCCGGCGAGCACCGCGTGCTGGACGGGGGCGGCGCCCCGCCAGGCCGGCAGCAGCGAGAAGTGCAGGTTCACCCAGCCGTGCCGGGGGATGTCGAGGGCGACCCTGGGCAGCAGGGCGCCGTAGGCGACGACCGGGCAGCAGTCGGGGTCGATCGCGCGCAGCCGGTCGAGGAAGTCGGGGTCGCGGGGGCGGCGGGGGCGCAGGATCTCGATGCCGGCCTCGGCGGCGCGCTCGGCCACCGGACTGGGAACGAGCCGCCGGCCCCGGCCGGCCGGGGCGTCGGGGCGGGTCACGACGGCGACGACCTGGTGCCGGTCCGAGGCGAGCAGGGCGTCGAGGGCCGGGACGGCCACCTCTGGAGTGCCGGCGAAGACGAGCCTCATCGTGCGTGTACGACCTCTCCGTTGCTGTCCGCTGCGGTGCCGGCCGGCGACGGAGGCCGGCCCCGACGAGTCTAGGGTCCGCGGTGGCACGTTTCTTCCTGGGCCCGGAAGTGGGTGTGCGATGCACGGGGTTGACGATGCGCGCCGGCAGCGTGACTCCGGCGCGGGGTGGCGCGTTGTCAAGGGAGATTGACCGCACGGGCCGGTTACTGGTCCGTTTCCTTGACGCCGGTTCGAGAGGCTTGTTCATGGCCGACCACGCCACCCCTGACGCTCAGGCACGGGCCAGCCTGCATCTGCTGGTGCGGGACATCGAGCGGGTCCGCCGCCAGGTGGACGCGCTGCGTACGCTCACCGCGCAGCTGGGCAACGTATACCGACCGCGACGCACCGGTCCCTCCGCCGGGTTCGTGGTCTACGGGCGAGCGCCCGCCCCCACGGTCCGGCTGGCCCAGGAGCTCCGGGACAGCGTGGAGGCCCTGGTGACGGCCGCGGTGGACTTCGATCGTTCGCTCGGCTTCTCCTGGGACGCGGTGGGTTCGGCCCTCGGCGTCACCAAGCAGGCGGTGCACCGCCGTTACGGTGCCCGGCGGGCCGGGGCGAGCGCGGGCGCGGGGGCCGGCGCGCAGCCCCAGGCCCCGCGGGAGCCGGCGCGTCCCGAGGGGCCGCTGGCACCGGGAGTGCCCCCGGCCCGCACGGTGCCCGGGCGGCCGGCGCAGCCGGTGGCGGGCGGCTCCGAGGCCAGGAGCGGCGCCTTTCCCGGGCAGCGCAGCGGCTGAGCCGCCGGCCGCGGCGGGGCCGGTTCAGCCGATGTCGGCCGGGTCGATGCGCACCCGCGCCGGGGCCCCCTCGCGGCGGGCCAGCCGGGCGGCCTGCGCGGTCTTGAGGGCGGCGGCGAGGGCGGCGCCGCTGCCCGGCGGCACCCGGACCAGCGCCCGCTGCCACTGCTCGCCGGGCGGCGGGTCCCCGATGCGCCGGGGCCGGCCCGGCTCGGTGACCGGCATCGGCACAGGCCCGAGCACCTCCGCCTCGGCGGGCAGCCGCGCGGTGTCGAGCAGCCCCTCGACCGCCTCCGGCGGCCCGCTGACGGCGGCCATTCTGGAGACCGGCGGAAAGCCGAGGAACGCCCGGTCCGCGAGTTCGCGCCGCGCGTTGCCCGCCGGATCCCAGCGCACCAGGGCCTGCACGGGCCGGAGGGTGGCCTCCGCGAGCACCACCACGGTGCCGCCGTCGGCGTGCGGGCGGACCAGGGCCGCCGCGTTCAGCCAGTGGCGCAGGGCCTCCTCACCGGCCCGCAGGTCGGGACGGCCGAGCAGCACCCAGCCGTCGAGCAGCAGCGCCGCCGCGTAGCCGGGCCCCTCGGGGACGGGCTCGGCCCCCGGGGTGCTGACCACCAGCGCCGGCCGGTCGGGGACGGCGTCCAGGACGTGGTCGCGGCCCGAGGTGCGGACGGGCACGGCGGGGAACGACCTGCCGAGCTCCTCCGCGGTGCGGCGGGCCCCGATGACGACGGCGCGCAGCCGGCTCTCCCCGCACTCGGCGCAGGCCCAGCCGGGGGCCTCGGTGCCGCACCAGCCGCAGCTCAGCGGCCGGTCGGGGCCGGCGGCCGCGAGCGGGCCCTGGCAGCGGGCGCAGCGGGCGGGGGCGCGGCAGCGGGCGCAGGCGAGCCGGGGCGCGTACCCCCGGCGCGGCACCTGGACGAGCACCGGGCCGCGCTCCAGGCCGTCGCGCAGGGCCTCCCAGGCGAGGCTGGGCAGCCGGGCCGAGCGGGCCGCCGGGTCGCGGGCCGAGTCCTCGTCCCCGACGGTGCGGACCAGGGGCGCGGCGGCGCGGACCGCGGGGCGGTCGGCGGCCAGCGGGCGGGCCCAGCCGGTCTCCACCAGCTGGGCGGCCTCCACGGTCTGCGCGTGTCCGCCGACCAGCGCGGCGGCGCCCTCCTGGACGGCCCGCAGCACCAGTACCTCGCGGGCGTGCGGCTGCGGGGCGCGGTCCTCGTGGTGGGACGAGTCCCCGTCGTCCCAGACGGCCACGAGGCCGAGGTCGCGGACCGGGGCGAACATGGCGGCCCTGGTGCCGACGACGCAGCGCACCGAGCCGCGGTTGAGCGCGAGCCAGCGCCGGTACCGGACCTCGGGTCCGGCGTCGGCGGTGAGCAGCACATGATGGCCCTCGCCCACGAGAGCGGTCAGCGCGGTGTCGAGCCGGGCGGCCGCGCGGCCGTCGGGCAGCACGGCGAGGGCGCCGCGACCGGCGGCCAGCGTGGTGGCCAGGGCGCGGGCCAGCTCGTCCGGCCAGTGCGGCCCGGGCAGCGCGGTCCACACGGCCCGGGGCGCGTCGCCGGCGGCCAGCGCCTGGAGGAAGGCGGGGCCCTGCGGATAGCGGGTCCAGCCGCCGGGCGCGGGCGGGGGTGGCGGCGCGGCGGGGGGCGGCGAGGGCTGGCGCTCGGCCCTGGCCATCCGGGGCGGGACGGCGAGCGTGACGACGTCGGCGAGGGCGCCGGCGTAGCGGTCGGCGACCGAGCGGCAGAGCCGGAGCAGCTCGGGGGTGAGCACCGGCTCGGTGGAGAGCACCTGCGCCAGGGGGGCCAGCACCCCGGGGAAGTCGCTCTCGGCGCGCCGCTCGACCACGAAGCCGTTGATCAGGCGGCCGCCCTCGCGGCGGCCGTCGCGCTGCCCGGCGCCGAAGCGGACCCGGACCCGGACGCCGGGCCTGGCCTCCTCGTCCATGGCGGCGGGCACGGCGTAGTCGAAGTAGCGGTCGAGGTGGACAAGCCCCTTGTCGACCAGGACCCGGGCGACCGGCAGCCGCTCGGCGAGCGGCGCGTCCCGCCAGGTGCGCGGGGGCGTGCGCTTGCGGGCCGCGCCGCGCAACAGGGCCAGCTGCTCACCGGCCGGGCCCTGGTGGCTCTGCTCTCGCCGGGGGCCGATCTCGCTCACGGTGCCCAGTACAGCAGATCCCTCGGACATCCGACGGCGGCCGGTGGCCGACGTCCGAGGCCCGAGGGATCGGCGATGTCGAGGGTCGCGGGACCGGGGTGGCTAGACGCCGACGGCCGCGCGGAGGGCCTCGACGCGGTCGGTGCGCTCCCAGGTGAAGTCGGGGAGTTCGCGGCCGAAGTGGCCGTAGGCCGCGGTCTGGGCGTAGATCGGGCGGAGCAGGTCGAGGTCGCGGATGATGGCGGCCGGGCGGAGGTCGAAGACCTCGGTGATGGCCTGCTCGATGCGCTCGACGGGGGCGGTGGCGGTGCCGAAGGTCTCCACGAACAGGCCGACCGGCTCGGCCTTGCCGATGGCGTACGCGACCTGCACCTCGCAGCGGGTGGCCAGGCCGGCGGCCACCACGTTCTTGGCGACCCAGCGCATCGCGTAGGCCGCCGAGCGGTCCACCTTCGACGGGTCCTTGCCGGAGAAGGCGCCGCCGCCGTGCCGGGCCATGCCGCCGTAGGTGTCGATGATGATCTTCCGGCCGGTCAGGCCGGCGTCGCCCATCGGGCCGCCGATCTCGAACCGCCCGGTCGGGTTGACCAGCAGCCGGTACCCCTCGGTGTCCAGCTTGATGCCGTCGGTCAGCAGGGCCTTCAGCTCCGGCTCGACCACGAACTCCTGGATGTCGGGGGCGAGCAGCGAGTCCAGGTCGATGTCGGAGGCGTGCTGCGAGGAGACCACCACGGTGTCGAGGCGGACCGCCTTGTCGCCGTCGTACTCGATGGTGACCTGCGTCTTGCCGTCCGGCCGCAGGTAGGGGATGGTCCCGTTCTTCCGGACCTCGGAGAGCCGGTGGGAGAGCCGGTGGGCCAGCCGGATCGGCAGCGGCATCAGCTCGGGCGTCTCGTCGCAGGCGTAGCCGAACATCAGCCCCTGGTCGCCGGCGCCCTGCCGGTCGAGCTCGTCCTCGTCGCCCTCGACCCGGGCCTCGTAGGCGGAGTCCACGCCCTGCGCGATGTCGGGCGACTGCGCGCCGATGGACACCGAGACGCCGCAGGAGGCGCCGTCGAACCCCTTCTTGGAGGAGTCGTAGCCGATGCCGAGGATGGTGTTGCGGACCAGCGAGGCGATGTCGGCGTAGGCCGAGGTGGTGACCTCACCGGCCACGTGCACCAGGCCCGTGGTGATCATGGTCTCCACGGCCACCCGCGAGGTCGGGTCCTCGGCGAGCAGGGCGTCGAGGATGGCGTCGCTGATCTGGTCGGCGATCTTGTCGGGGTGACCCTCGGTCACGGACTCCGAGGTGAACAGACGGCGGGACACATCGCTCCCTGGGGTTGCAGCGGCTGCTGACTGAACTGTGACGGCCGCCCGCGGCGAACGGGGGACGGCCGGCGCCAATCCTAGCCGGCCCGGGGCCGGCATGAGCCGAAGGCTCGGCCACGACGGCGGCGATCTCCGGCCCGACCACCCTAGCCCGAGCGACCGGCTCGCGGGGAGAGCGGACCGCTCTGCGAGACACGCTCCGGTGCGCGACCCCTGGCGCCCCCTGCCGCCTCGCTACGGCCAGCGCCGCGCCACCGCGTCCCAGACCCGGTCGGCCAGGGCCTCCTTGGGGCCGTGCGGCACGGGCGTCTCCGCTCCCCCGGCCTCCAGGATCACCGCCTCGTTCTCCTCGGTGCCGAAGGCGATGCCCTCGCCGACGCGGTTGACCACCAGGACGTCGCAGCCCTTGCGCGCCAGCTTGGCGCGGCCGTTGGCCAGCACGTCCTCCGTCTCGGCGGCGAAGCCGACCACCAGCTGCCCCGGCCGGCGGCCGGCGGCCAGCTCGGCCAGGATGTCCGGGTTGCGGACCAGGGCGATGGGCTCCGGGTCCCGGTCGTCCCGCTTCTTGATCTTCTGCGGGGCACGGCTGGCCGGCCGGAAGTCCGCGACGGCGGCGGCCATCACCACCGCGTCGGCCTCGGCGGCCGCCTTGACCACCGCCTCCCGCAGCTCCTCGGTGGTGGACACCGGGATCACGGTGACGCCGGCCGGGTCCGGCAGCGCGGTGTTCGCCGCGACCAGGGTGACCGCCGCGCCCCGGGCGGCGGCGGTGCGGGCCAGCGCGTAGCCCTGCTTCCCCGAGGAACGGTTCCCCAGGTAGCGGACGGGGTCGAGCGGCTCCCGGGTGCCCCCGGCGCTGATCACCACCCGGCGACCCGCCAGGTCGGCCGGCTCGTCCACCGCGCCGCGCTCCAGCACCCGACGGCAGTGGGCGAAGATCGCGGACGGGTCAGGCAGCCGGCCCCTGCCGGTGTCGGCGCCGGTGAGCCGGCCCACGGCGGGCTCGATCACCAGGGCACCGCGGCGGCGCAGCGTGGCCACGTTCTCCTGGGTGGCGGGGTGCTCCCACATCTCGGTGTGCATGGCGGGCGCGAAGACCACCGGACTGCGGGCGGTGAGCAGCACGTTGGTCAGCAGGTCGTCGGCGCGGCCGCCGGCGGCGCGGGCCAGCACGTCCGCGGTGGCGGGGGCGATCACCACCAGGTCGGCCCGCTGCCCGATCCTGACGTGCGGGACCTCGTGCACGTCCTCCCACACCTCGGTGGCCACCGGGGCGCCGGACAGCGCCGCCCAGGTGGGGGCGCCGACGAAGCGCAGCGCCGACGCGGTGGGCACCACGGTGACCGAGTGCCCGGACTCGGTGAACAGCCGCAGCAGCTCACAGGCCTTGTAGGCGGCGATGCCACCGCCCACCCCGAGGACGATCTCCGGCCGACCCATCGCTCGCCCCTTCCCGCGCCGCCGCCGGCGACGGCGCTCCCCTCTGGTCACTTCGCACTACCGCGTGGCTCCATCCTGCACCACGGCTCCGACAGACGACGGGCCCGGCAGCCAGGTGGCCGCCGGGCCCGGAGCACACCGAGCGCCCCCGCTAGTCCGTGGCGCCCTCGACGGCCTCGGAGGTCAGCAGGCCCGCGTTGATCTCGCGCAGCGCGATCGACAGCGGCTTCTCGTGCACGTGCGTGTCGACCAGCGGCCCGACGTACTCCAGCAGGCCCTCGCCGAGCTGCGAGTAGTAGGCGTTGATCTGGCGCGCCCGCTTGGCGGCGTAGATCACCAGGCTGTACTTCGAGTCGGTCGCCTCGAGCAGCTCGTCGATCGGCGGGTTGATGATGCCCTCGGGCGTGGTGATAGGAGAGGACACGCTCTGCCTTCCGCTGGGAATCTGGGGAGGCCCCCCTCTTGACAGGTCAGGGCTCTTAACGGACCAAGGCTAGCAGCTCGGTCACGACGTCCTCGACCGAGGTGTTGACCAGGGTGAGGTCGAACTCGGGCTCGGCGGCGAGCTCGGTGCGCGCCGCCGAGAGCCGCCGCTCGATGACCTCGGGCGGCTCGGTGCCGCGGCCGGTGAGCCGGCGGACCAGCTCCTCCCAGCTGGGCGGCGCCAGGAACACCAGCCGGGCCTCCGGCATGGTCTCCCTGATCTGGCGGGCGCCCTGCAGGTCGATCTCGAGGAGCACGGGGTCCCCCGCCTCGAGCCGGTGCAGCACGGCACGACGCGGGGTCCCGTAGCGGTTGCCGGCGAACTCGGCCCACTCCAGCAGCTCGCCGTTGGCGACCAGCTTGTCGAACTCCTCGTCGTCCACGAAGTAGTACTGGACGCCGTGCCGCTCGCCGGGGCGGGGCTTCCGCGTGGTTGCGGACACGGACAGCCACACTTCCGGGTGGGCTTTGCGCAAATGAGCGACGACCGTGCTCTTGCCGACCCCGGAGGGGCCGGAGAGCACGGTCAGTCGCGGACGATCGGTCATGCGGCGATTATCCCGGTTCCCGGAGGGTCGGGAAAACCTCAGCCCTTGGCGCCGAACTCGCGCTCGAGCGCGGCGATCTGGTTGGAGCCGAGCCCACGGACCCGGCGGCTCTCGGAAATCCCGAGCCGCTCCATGATCTGGCGGGCGCGAACCTTGCCGACGCCCGGCATCGACTCCAGCAGTGCGCTGACCTTCATCTTGCCGATGACATCGTTCTCCTGGCCCTGCTTGATGACCTCGTGCAGCGAGGCGCCGGAGTGCTTGAGCCGATTCTTGACCTCGGCGCGCTCCCGGCGAGCCGCGGCGGCCTTCTGAAGCGCGGCTGCGCGCTGTTCAGGGGTAAGGGGCGGAAGAGCCACGCCTACGTCACCTCGGGTATCGAACTGTCGGATACGGAACGGTGAGGAACCTAGTAGCCCCACACCGGCGGAGCAACGAGCAACGCGCTCGGGGCTCCGCTCTCGACGGAGACTAGCGGCCGGCACCGCGATTAGTCAGCGAGAATCGACAAAAAGTCCAGGTCAGCTGGAGATCCCCCCTCGCATTTCCGACATATCCCTGCACAGTTTGCGGCTACGATGCGCGCGGTCACGCTCCGGAGTCGACGAATCGCGCGATCTCCGCCGCCTCCCGCTCCGCCGCGGCACGCAGTGCCGCGGCGTGCGGGCCGTGCTTCAGCACCCCGCGCCCCACGTTGGGCAGGACCTGGCCCAGGGTGTCGCCGAAGACCCGGGGCAGATCCGCGGCGGTGGCGCCCTGAGCGCCCACGCCGGGCGCCAACAGCGGTCCACCGATCGCCAGTTCGGCGCCGGTCTCGCCGACGGTGGCGCCGACCACGGCGCCGAACGAGCCGAGCGGGGCGCCGGCGGCCAGCTCGGCCGCGTTCTCCTCGCGCAGCCGGTCGAGGATCCCCTGGGCGACCGTGGGTCCGGCGGCGGTGACGGCGGACTGCACCTCGGCGCCCTCCGGGTTGGAGGTGAGGGCGAGCACGAACACGCCCCTGCCGTTGGCCCTGGCGAGGTCGAGGGCCGGGCGCAGCGAGCCGTAGCCCAGGTAGGGGCTGACGGTGACGGCGTCGGCGGCGAGCGGGGCGCCCTCGTCCAGGTAGGCCGCGGCGTAGGCGGCCATGGTGGAGCCGATGTCACCGCGCTTGGCGTCGAGCAGCACCAGGGCGCCGGCCGAGCGCGCCTCGGCGACGGTCCTTTCGAGCACGGCGACGCCCCGGGAGCCGAAGCGCTCGAAGAAGGCCGACTGCGGCTTGAGCACGGCGACCCGCTCGGCGAGTGCCTCGACCACCGTGTCGGCGAAGCGCTCCAGGCCGCCGACGTCGTCGCCGAGGCCCCAGGCCGCCAGCAGCGAGGGGTGCGGATCGATGCCCACGCACAGCGGCCCGCGCTCGTCCATGGCCCGGCACAGCCGGGTCCCGAAGGGTTCGGGGGCGGTCATGACCTGTCCTCCGTCACATCGTCGCGCGCGCCGGCGCCGACGGCGTCGGCGAGCGTCGCGTAGGGGCTGGCGGCGAGGCGCCTCGCGAGCCCTCGGTGGATGGCGCGGGCCCAGCCGGGTCCCGCGTAGACGAAGCCGGTGTACCCCTGGACCAGGGTCGCGCCGGCCAGCAACCGCTCCCAGGCGTCGTCGGCGGTCTCGACGCCGCCGACGCCGATCAGGGTGACCCGGTCGCCCACGCGGCGGTGCAGCCGCCGCAGCACGGCGAGCGAGCGCTCCCTGAGCGGGGCGCCGGAGAGGCCGCCGGCGCCCAGGGCGGCGACGTCGGCCGTCGGGGTGGCGAGGCCGTCGCGGGCGATGGTGGTGTTGGTGGCGATGATCCCGTCGAGCCCGAGGTCGAGTGCGAGGTCGGCGACGGCGTCCACGTCCTCGTCGGCGAGGTCGGGGGCGATCTTGACCAGCAACGGCACCCGCCGGTCCGGCACCGCGCGGTCGGCCGCCTCGCGCACGGCGGTCAGCAGCGGGCGCAGCCGCTCGGCGGCCTGGAGGTCGCGCAGCCCGGGGGTGTTGGGCGAGGAGACGTTGACCACCAGGTAGTCGGCGTGCCCGGCGAGCCGCTCGGTCGAGGCGACGTAGTCGGCGACGGCCTCCGATTCGGGGACGGCCTTGGTCTTGCCGATGTTGACGCCGAGGACCGGCCGGCTCCGCCGGCCGCGCCGGGCGAGCCGGGCCGCGACGGCGGCGGAGCCCTCGTTGTTGAACCCCATCCGGTTGACCAGGGCGCGGTCGGCCGGCAACCGGAAGAGCCGCCGCGGTGGGTTGCCGGGCTGCGGCCGACCGGTGACGGTGCCGATCTCGACGTGGTCGAAGCCCAGCATCGCCAGGCCGTCCACGCCCACGGCGTTCTTGTCGAAGCCGGCGGCGAGCCCGAAGGGCCCCGGCATCTCCCGGCCCAGGGCCCGCACCCGGAGGTCGGGGTGGGCCGGGACGTAGACGGCGCGCACCGCGGAGCGCAACCCCGGCACCCGCGCCACGAGGCGGATCAGCGAGAAGGCGAGGTGGTGGGCGCGCTCCGCGTCGAGCCGGCGGAGGACGGTGTTGAACAGGAGGCCGTAGGCGGTCACCGGTTCCGCGCCTCGATCAGCTGGCTGGCGTGCTCCTGGAGGGCGCGGACGCCGACCTCCCCCTTGGTGAGCGCGTCGATGCCCTGGACGGCCGCGGCCAGCGCCTGGACGGTGGTCAGGCAGGGGATGCCGCGGGCCACCGCCGCCGTGCGGATGTCGTAGCCGTCGAGCCGACCGCCGGTGCCGTAGGGGGTGTTGACGATGAGGTCGACCTGGCCCTCGTGGATCAGCTGGACGATGGTGGGCTCGCCGTTCGGGCCCTGTCCCTCGTACTCCTTGCGCACCACGGTGGCGTGGATGCCGTTCCGCCTGAGCACCTCGGCGGTGCCCGAGGTGGCCAGCAGCTCGAAGCCGTGCTCGACCAGGGCGCGGGCCGGGAAGATCATGGCCCGCTTGTCGCGGTTGGCGACCGAGACGAACGCCCGCCCCTTGGTGGGCAGCGCGCCGTAGGCGCCGGCCTGCGACTTGGCGTAGGCGGTGCCGAAGGCCGAGTCGATGCCCATGACCTCGCCGGTGGAGCGCATCTCGGGCCCCAGCACGGTGTCCACGCCGCGCCCGTGCACGTCCCGGAAGCGGGACCAGGGCATCACGGCCTCCTTGACGGAGATCGGCGCGTCCAGCGGGAGGGTGCCGCCGTCACCGCGGGCGGGGAGCATACCCTCGGCGCGCAGCTCGGCGATGCTGGCGCCGAGCGAGATCCGGGCCGCCGCCTTGGCCAGGGGCACGGCGGTGGCCTTGGAGGTGAAGGGAACGGTGCGGGAGGCGCGCGGGTTGGCCTCCAGCACGTAGAGGATGTCGCCGGCGAGCGCGAACTGGATGTTGATCAGGCCGCGGACGCCGACGCCGGCGGCGATGGCCTCGGTGGAGGCGCGCAGCCGCTTGATGTCGTGGCCGCCCAGGGTGATCGGCGGGAGCGCGCAGGCCGAGTCGCCGGAGTGGATGCCGGCCTCCTCGATGTGCTCCATGACGCCGCCGAGGTAGAGCTCGGTGCCGTCGTAGAGGGCGTCCACGTCGATCTCGATGGCGTCGTCGAGGAAGCGGTCGACGAGCACCGGGTGCTCCGAGATCAGTCCGGCGTGCTGCTCCAGGTACTCGGCGAGCGCCGCCTCGTCGTAGACGATCCGCATGCCGCGGCCGCCGAGCACGTAGCTGGGGCGGACCATCACGGGGTAGCCGATGCCGGCGGCGATGGCCTTGGCCTCGTCGAAGGAGAAGGCGGTGCCGTACTTGGGGGCCGGCAGCCCGGCCTCGGCGAGGACCCGGCCGAACGCGCCGCGCTCTTCGGCCAGGTTGATGGCCTCGGGCGAGGTGCCGACGATGGGCACCCCGTTGTCCTTGAGCGCCTGGGCGAGGCCGAGCGGGGTCTGGCCGCCGAGCTGGACGATGACGCCGGCGACCGGCCCGGCCTGGGTCTCGGCGTGCACGATCTCCAGCACGTCCTCCAGGGTGAGCGGCTCGAAGTAGAGCCGGTCGGAGGTGTCGTAGTCGGTGGAGACGGTCTCGGGGTTGCAGTTGACCATCACCGTGTCGTAGCCGGCCTCGCTGAGCGCGAAGCAGGCGTGGACGCAGGAGTAGTCGAACTCGATGCCCTGGCCGATCCGGTTGGGTCCCGAGCCCAGGATGATCACGGCGGGCCGCTCGCGCGGGGTGACCTCGGTCTCCTCGTCGTAGGAGGAGTAGAGGTACGGGGTGCGGGCGGCGAACTCGGCGGCGCAGGTGTCCACGGTCTTGTAGACCGGGCGGACGCCGAGCGCGTGCCGCACCTCGCGCACCACGTCCTCGCGCAGGCCCCGGATGCCGGCGATCTGGGCGTCGGAGAAGCCGTGCCGCTTGGCGCCGGCCAGCAGTTCGGGGGTGAGCTGCTCGGCGGCGGCCAGCTCGTCGGCGACCTCCTTGATCAGGAAGAGCTGGTCGACGAACCAGGGGTCGATGCGGGTGGCCTCGAAGACCTGCTCGGGGGTGGCGCCGGCGCGGATCGCGGCCATCACGGTGGAGAGCCGACCGTCGGTGGGGACCGCGGCGCGGGTCAGCAGCCCGGCCAACTCCTCGGCGGTGCCGGGGTCGCCGGCGAAGTCGAACTGGGAGCCCTTCTTCTCCACGGAGCGCAGCGCCTTCTGCAGCGCCTCGGTGAAGTTGCGGCCGATGGCCATGGCCTCGCCGACCGACTTCATGGTGGTGGTGAGGCTCGGGTCGGCGGCCGGGAACTTCTCGAACGCGAACCGGGGGACCTTGACCACCACGTAGTCGAGGGTGGGTTCGAAGGAGGCGGGTGTCTCCTCCGTGATGTCGTTGGGGATCTCGTCCAGCGTGTAGCCGATGGCGAGCCGGGCGGCGATCTTCGCGATCGGGAACCCGGTGGCCTTGGACGCCAGCGCGGAGGAGCGGGAGACGCGGGGGTTCATCTCGATGACGACCACCCGGCCGTCGTCCGGGTTGACGGCGAACTGGATGTTGCAGCCGCCGGTGTCCACGCCGACCTCGCGGATCACGGCGATGCCGATGTCGCGCAGGATCTGGTACTCGCGGTCGGTCAGGGTCATCGCGGGCGCCACGGTGATCGAGTCGCCGGTGTGCACGCCCATCGGGTCGAGGTTCTCGATGGAGCAGACGACCACCACGTTGTCGTTGCGGTCGCGCATCAGCTCAAGCTCGTACTCCTTCCAGCCGAGGATGGACTCCTCGAGGAGCACCTCGGTGGTGGGCGAGAGGGCCAGGCCCTGCCCGGCGATACGGCGCAGCTCCTCCTCGTTGTGGGCGAACCCCGAGCCGGCGCCGCCCATGGTGAAGGAGGGGCGGACGACGACCGGGTAGCCGCCGAGGTGCTCGACGCCGGCGAGCACGTCGTCCATCGAGTGGCAGATGACCGAGCGGGCGGACTCGCCGTGCCCGGTGGTCTGGCGGACCGCCTCGACGACGGCCTTGAACTTGTCGCGGTCCTCGCCCTTGGCGATGGCCTCGACGCTGGCGCCGATCAGCTCGACGCCGTGGGCGGCGAGGGCGCCGGCCTCGTGGAGCGCGATCGCGGTGTTGAGCGCCGTCTGGCCGCCGAGCGTCGGCAGCAGGGCGTCGGGGCGCTCCTTGGCGATGATGCGCTCGACGAACTCCGGGGTGATCGGCTCGATGTAGGTCGCGTCGGCGATCTCCGGGTCGGTCATGATCGTGGCCGGGTTGGAGTTGACCAGGATGACGCGCAGACCCTCGGCCTTGAGCACACGGCAGGCCTGGGTGCCCGAGTAGTCGAACTCGGCGGCCTGGCCGATGACGATCGGGCCGGAGCCGATGACCAGGACGGACTGGATATCGGTGCGCTTAGGCACGCTGGCCCTCCATCAGGGAGACGAAGCGGTCGAACAGGTAGGCGGCGTCGTGCGGACCCGCCGCCGCTTCGGGGTGGTACTGGACGCTGAAGGCCGGCCGGTCGAGCAGGCGCAGTCCCTCGACGACGTCGTCGTTGAGGCAGACGTGCGAGACCTCGACCCGGCCGTAGGGGGTGTCGGTGACGGCGTCGAGCGGGGCGTCGACGGCGAAGCCGTGGTTGTGCGCGGTCACCTCGACCTTGCCGGTGGTGAGGTCCTTGACCGGCTGGTTGATGCCGCGGTGGCCGTACTTGAGCTTGAAGGTGCCGAAGCCCAGGGCGCGGCCGAGGATCTGGTTGCCGAAGCAGATGCCGAACAGCGGGGTGCCGCGCTCCAGCACGCCGCGCATCAGCGCGACCGGGTGGTCGGCGGTCGCCGGGTCGCCCGGGCCGTTGGAGAAGAACACCCCGTCGGGGGCGACGGCGTAGATCTCGTCCAGGGTGGCGGTCACCGGCAGGACGTGCACCTCGATGCCGCGCTCGGCCATCCGGTGCGGGGTCATGCCCTTGATGCCGAGGTCGATCGCGGCCACGGTGAGCCGCTTCTCGCCGATGGCCGGCACCACGTAGGGCTCGGTGGTGGCGACCTCGGGCGACAGGTCGGCGCCCGACATCTGGGGCGCGGAGCGCACCCTGGCCAGCAGCGTGGCGCTGTCGGCGACGGCCTCGCCGGAGAAGATCCCGGCGCGCATGGCGCCGCGCTCCCGCAGGTGGCGGGTGAGGGCGCGGGTGTCGACGCCGCTGATGCCGACGACGCCCTGCGCGGCGAGCTCGTCCTCCAGGGAGCGCCTGGCCCGCCAGTTGGAGTGGCGGCGCGCCGGGTCCCGGACCACGTAGCCGGCCACCCAGATGCGGCGGGACTCGGGGTCCTCGTCGTTGACGCCGGTGTTGCCGATGTGCGGGGCCGTCATCACGACCAGCTGGCGGTGGTACGAGGGGTCGGTCAGGGTCTCCTGGTAGCCGGTCATGCCGGTGGAGAAGACGGCCTCCCCGACGGTCTCGCCCCGCGCGCCGTACGCCTGTCCGCGGAAGGCGCGGCCGTCCTCCAGGACGAGCACGGCCGGCGCCGGGGCGACGGTGCGGGTGGTGGCGGTCATCGGACGCCTTCCTGTTCGTGCTGAGATTCGTGCTTCTGGTCGTGCGGAACGGGAGCGGGCCCGGCCGGCGAGTAGCTGCCGAGGGCCTCGATCCAGGCGGCGTGCTCGGCGGACCGGTCGGAGCGGAAGCCGGAGTCGAGCAGCCGCTCGCCGTGCTCCCAGGTGATCACCAGCAGTCCGCCCTCGGTGAGGACCTTGCCGGCGATGCCCTTCTCGGGGCGCGCGCCGCGGATCCGGTCGGCCGGGATCAGGAAGTCCACCGCGCCCGGCCTGATGACGGTCACGCCCTCGTCGGTGAGGGTCAGCTCGGCCCGGCTGCGGGCGCCGAGGCCGTGCGCGGCGATCCGGTCGAGCCACTGCCCGACGGTGGTGCTGCCGTGGTAGCGGCCGGTCATCCGCAGCCGCTCGGGGCCCGGCTCGGCGGGCGGTGCCGGCAGCTCGGGCAGGTCGCCCTGGAGCGTGGCGCGCCACTTCCAGCCCTCCCGCATCAGCCAGTAGACCAGCGCGACGAAGAGCAGCAGGCCGACGAGCCAGGCGGCGCGGGCCCCCCAGTCGGTGACCTCCTGTGACCTGCGGACGGTCTCCGCGCCGTCCTCGGTGGTGAGCGCGTAGCGCAGCGCGGCGTTCATACCAGCTTCCCGTCCATGAGCGTTGCCCGGCCCCGCAGGAAGGTGTGCGTCACGCGGCCCGGCAGCTCGCGCCCCCGGTAGGGGGTGTTGCGGCTGCGGGAGGCGAACGCGGCGGGGTCCACCTCTCCACGGTAGGCGGGGTCGACGAGGGTGAGGTTGGCGGGCTCGCCCTCGGCCACGGGCCGGCCGTGGCCGGCGAGCCGGCCGATGGTCGCCGGCCGGAAGGACATGCGGTCGGCGACGCCGGCCCAGTCGAGGAGACCGGTGTCCACCATCGTGTGCTGCACCACGGAGAGCGCGGTCTCCAGGCCGACCATGCCCATGGCGGCCGCGCCCCACTCGCAGTCCTTGTCCTCGTGCGGGTGCGGCGCGTGGTCGGTGGCCACGCAGTCGATGGTGCCGTCGGCCAGCGCCTCGCGCAGCGCGAGCACGTCCTCCTCGGTGCGCAGCGGCGGGTTGACCTTGAAGACCGGGTCGTAGGAGCGGACCAGTTCGTCGGTGAGCAGCAGGTGGTGCGGGGTGACCTCGGCGGTGACCTGCCAGCCCTTGGACTTGGCCCAGCGGACCAGTTCGACGGAGCCGGCCGTCGAGAGGTGGCAGATGTGCACCCGGGAGCCGACGTGCGCGGCGAGCAGCACGTCGCGGGCGATGATCGCCTCCTCGGCCACCGCCGGCCAGCCGCCGAGCCCCAGCTCGGCGGAGACCGCGCCCTCGTTCATCTGGGCGCCCTCGGTGAGCCTGGGCTCCTGGGCGTGCTGGGCGATCACGCCGTCGAATGCCTTCACGTACTCCAGCGCGCGCCGCATGATCACGGCGTCGTCCACGCACTTGCCGTCGTCGGAGAAGACGACGACGCCGGCCGCCGAGTCGTGCATGGCGCCGAGCTCGGCCAGCTGCCGGCCGCCGAGGCCGACGGTGACGGCGCCGACCGGCTGCACGTCGCAGTAGCCGGACTCGCGGCCGAGGCGCCAGACCTGCTCGACCACGCCGGCGGTGTCGGCGACCGGGAAGGTGTTGGCCATGGCGTGCACGGCGGTGAAGCCGCCGGCGGCCGCCGCCCTGGTGCCGGTGAGCACGGTCTCCGAGTCCTCCCGACCCGGCTCGCGCAGGTGGGTGTGCAGGTCGACCAGGCCCGGCAGCAGGACGAGCCCGTCGGCCTCCACGACCTGCGCGCCCTCGGCGTCGAGCCCTGCGCCGACGCGGGCGACGGTCCCGCCCTCGATCAGCACGTCCTGGGGGGCGCCGCCGAGTACCCTCGCGGCGCGGATCAGGGTGCGCGCGGTGTTCTCGCTCATGCCTGGGTGTTCTCCTCGGTGGTGCGGGCGCTGACGGCGGGCTCCGAGCCGCCGAGCAGCAGGTACAGGACGGCCATCCGGACGCTGACGCCGCCGGACACCTGCTCGACGGCGGTGCAGCGGGGTGAGTCGGCGACCTCGGCGGTGATCTCCATGCCGCGGTTCATGGGGCCCGGGTGCATGACGACGGCGTGCTCGGGCATGCGGCCCATGCGGTCGCCGTCCAGGCCGTAGCGGCGGGCGTACTCACGCTCGGTGGGGAAGAAGGCGGCGTTCATCCGCTCGCGCTGCACCCGGAGCATCATCACGGCGTCCGACTTGGGCAGCACCGCGTCCAGGTCGTAGTCGACGGCGCAGGGCCAGCGCTCCACGCCGACCGGCAGCAGGGTGGGCGGTCCCACGACGGTGACCTCGGCGCCGAGCGTGGTGAGCAGCCGGACGTTGGAGCGGGCCACCCGGCTGTGCAGGATGTCGCCGACGATCGTGATCCGGCGGCCCTCCAGGTCGGCGCCCAGGCCGCGGTCCGGTCCGCCGACCAGGCGGCGGCGCAGCGTGAACGCGTCGAGCAGCGCCTGCGTCGGGTGCTCGTGGGTGCCGTCGCCCGCGTTGACGACACAACCCCCGATCCATCCTGAGGTGGCGAGCCGGTGCGGGGCGCCGGAGTCGTGGTGCCGGATGACGACGGCGTCGGCGCCCATCGCCTCCAGGGTGAGCGCGGTGTCCTTGAGCGACTCGCCCTTGGAGACCGAGGAGCCCTTGGCGGAGAAGTTGATCACGTCCGCTGAGAGCCGCTTGGCCGCCGCCTCGAAGGAGATCCGGGTGCGGGTGGAGTCCTCGAAGAACAGGTTGACCACGGTGCGACCGCGCAGGGTCGGGAGCTTCTTGATCGGCCGGTCCGCGACCCGGGCCAGCTCCTCGGCGGTGTCGAGGACCAGGAGGGCGTCGTCGCGGGAGAGGTCGGTGGCCGAGATGAGGTGACGCTTCATCAGGTGCCTTCCGTCTGGTTCGTGGGAAGCGTGCGGGCGTGCCGGCATGCCGGGGCCCGGGTGGGGCTCGGCGGGCCTGCCGGCGCGCTACTGCTCGGCCGCTGGGGCGTGCTCGCGCACGCCGAGGAGCACGCCGTCGCGGCCGTCCTCCTCCAGGAGGAGGACGCGGACGGTCTCGCGCAGCGAGGTCGGGATGTTCTTGCCGACGTAGTCGGCGCGGATCGGCAGCTCACGGTGGCCGCGGTCGACCAGGACGGCGAGCTGCACGGCGCGCGGCCGGCCGATGTCACCCAGCGCGTCGAGCGCGGCCCTGATGGTGCGGCCGGAGAAGAGCACGTCGTCCACGAGGACGACGAGGCGGCCGTCGACGCCGTCGCCCGGGATCTCGGTCCTGGCCAGGGCGCGCGCGGGGCGCAGCCGCAGGTCGTCCCGGTACATCGTGATGTCGAGCGAGCCCACGGGGAGCGGGTGCCCGGTGATCTCGCGCAGGTTGGCCGCGAGCCGGCGGGCCAGGAAGACGCCTCGGGTGGGGATTCCCAGGAGCACCACGTCGTCCGCGCCCTTGGCGCGCTCGACGATCTCGTGGGAGATGCGGGTCAACGCCCGCGCGATGTCCGGCGCTTCCAGGACGGAACGGGCCGGAGCAGGGTTGCTCTCGTTGTCCATACGAAAAGGACCTCCTTCCCCGCCTCACAGGACGGGCCTTAAAGGACGTCGGTCGATCCAGGCCGACAATACCAGGAGCTTCGACACGCTCCGCATCGCCCCAGGTCAGGGGCTACCTTGTCGCCTCGGCTTGACGAGAGATATTACGCTGCGTAACCTCACAGTGAGTTACCAGAACGCCGTCCCGGGGAGACACATGTCCAGCGAATACGCCAAACAGCTCGGAGCCAAGCTCCGGGCCATCCGCACCCAGCAGGGTCTCTCGCTCCATGGGGTCGAGGAGAAGTCCCAGGGCCGCTGGAAGGCGGTCGTGGTCGGCTCGTACGAGCGTGGCGACCGCGCCGTGACCGTGCAGCGCCTCGCGGAGCTGGCGGACTTCTACGGGGTCCCCGTCCAGGAGCTGCTGCCCGGCTCGACGCCCGGCGGTGCCGCCGAGCCGCCGCCGAAGCTCGTGCTCGACCTGGAGCGCCTCGCCCACGTGCCCAGCGAGAAGGCGGGCCCGCTCCAGCGTTACACGGCCACCATCCAGAGCCAGCGCGGCGACTACAACGGCAAGGTGCTCTCGATCCGGCAGGACGACCTGCGCACCCTGGCCGTGATCTATGACCAGTCGCCCTCGGTCCTGACCGAGCAGCTGATCAGCTGGGGCGTGCTCGGCGCGGACGCGCGCCGCGCGGTTCAGGCGGAGGAGAGCTGACGCCTCGCGCCGGCGGGGCTTCACGGCCGGGCCGGCTCCGGCCGGGCCGTCGAGCCAACGCCCCGGGCGGGGTGACACCACTGATGGTGGC
>NZ_JBHXFJ010000061.1:0-46106 GCF_042722465.1 Streptomyces sp. NPDC127098 | reverse complement strand
AACCCCCCCCCCCCCTCCATCCACAATTCTTTTTGGTGGGGGGGCCTTTTTTTTTTCAAACCCCCCCGGCCCCCCCCCCCCCCCCCCCCCCCCCCCCGGCGCACGGGCACCACCATGACCGACAGGAGTGTGGGGACCGCATGACGGCGGAGACGGCACCGACCACCGACGAGGCGGCGGACGGCGGATACGCGGCCGCCAGGCTGCGCCTCCTCGGCGACGAGGAACGGCCGGGTCCCGCGCGCCGCGGCGAGCTGGCCCGTCTCACCGACGCCTGGCTGGCCGGCCTGCTCGGCGAGGGACCGCGCCCGGGCCGCGTCGCCCTGGTCGCCGTCGGCGGCTACGGCCGCGGCGAGCTCTCCCCGCGCAGCGACCTCGACCTCCTGCTGCTGCACGACGGCAGCGCCTCCGCCAAGGAGATCGCCGCCCTGGCCGACCGCCTCTGGTACCCCGTGTGGGACCTGGGCATCGCCCTCGACCACTCCGTGCGCACCCTCACCGAGGCCCACGAGACGGCCGCCGACGACCTCAAGGTCCACCTCGGCTTGCTCGACGCCCGCCACATCGCGGGCGACGGCGCCCTCACCGCCGAACTGCGCACCGCCCTCCTCGCCCAGTGGCGCGCGCAGGCCCCGGCCCGCCTCCCCGAACTGCACGAGCTCGGCCGGGAACGCGCCCGCCGCCACGGCGAGTTGCCGTTCCTCCTCGAACCCGACCTCAAGGAGGCCAGGGGCGGCCTGCGCGACGCCACCGCGCTGCGCGCCGTCGCCGCCTCCTGGGTGGCCGATGCGCCGCGCCAGGGCCTCGACGCCGCCCGCGAGACCCTCCTCGACGTCCGCGACGCCCTGCACCTCGCCACCGGGCGCGCCACCGACCGGCTCGCCCTCCAGGACCAGGACCAGGTCGCCGAAGCCCTCGGGATGCTCGACGCCGACGCCCTGCTGCGCCGCGTCTACGAGGCCGCCCGCACCATCTCCTACGCCTCCGACGTCACGTGGCGCGAGGTCGGCCGGGTGCTGCGCGCCAGGAGCGCCCGCCGCCGGCTGCGCACCATCCTCGGCACCCGCTCCACCCGCCGCCCCGTCACCGACGAGCGCACCCCGCTCGCCGAGGGCGTCGTCGAGCAGGACGGCGAGGTGGTGCTCGCCCGCACCGCCCGCCCCGACCGCGACCCGGTGCTGCCGCTGCGCGCCGCGGCCGCCGCCGCCCAGGCCGGGCTGCCGCTCGCCCTGCCCGCCGTGCACGCGCTCGCCGCCGCCGACAACCCGCTGCCCGTCCCCTGGCCCGCCGAGGCGCGGGAGCAGTTCATCACCCTGCTCGGCGCCGGGCCCGACGCCGTCCCGGTCTGGGAGGCGCTGGAGGCCGCGGGGCTGATCACCCGGCTGCTGCCCGACTGGGAGCGGGTGCGCTGCCGCCCCCAGCGCAACCCCGTGCACCGCTGGACCGTCGACCGGCACCTGGTGGAGACCGCCGTGCGCGCCTCCGCGCTCACCCGCCGCGTCCAGCGCCCCGACCTGCTGCTGGTGGCGGCCCTGCTGCACGACATCGGCAAGGGCTGGCCCGGCGACCACAGCGTCGTCGGCGAGACCATCGCGCGCGACATGGCCGGCCGCATCGGCTTCCCCGCCGAGGACGCCGAGGTGCTCGGCACCCTGGTCCGCCACCACCTGCTGCTGGTCGAGACCGCCACCCGCCGCGACCTCGACGACCCGGCCGCCGTCTCGCACGTCGCCGAGGCGGTCGGCTCCCCCGGCGCCCTCGAACTGCTGCACGCGCTCACCGAGGCCGACGCGCTCGCCACCGGGCCCGCCGCCTGGTCGGGCTGGCGCGCCTCGCTCGTCGCCGACCTGGTCAAGCGGGTCGCCGCCACCCTGGAGGAGGGCGGCGCCCCGCCCCGCACCGGCCCGCCGAGCCCCACCGTCGCCGCCGAGCGGCTCGCCGTCGAGGCCATGCGCACCGGCTCCCCGGTGCTCGCCCTGCACGCGCGCCCCGAGCCGCCGCTCGCCGAGGCGGCCGCGGGCGACCGGGACGAGGAGCGCGGACCGGAGCCGGTCGGCGTCGAGCTCGTGGTCGCGCTCCCCGACCAGCCGGGCGTGCTGCCCGCCGTCGCCGGGGTGCTCGCGCTGCATCGGCTCACCGTGCGCTCGGCCGAGCTGCGCGCCATCGACCCCACGGGCCAGGGACAGGTGCTGCTCCTGGACTGGCGGGTGGCCGCCGAGTACGGCTCGCTGCCGCAGGCCGAGCGGCTCCGCGCCGACCTGGTGCGCGCGCTCGACGGCTCGCTCGACATCGCCGGCCGGCTCGCCGAGCGCGAGGCCGCCTACCGCCGCCCGCGCCGGTCGCACCCCACGCCGCCGCCCCGAGTCACCGTCGCCCCGCTCGGCTCCCGTCTTGCCACCGTGATCGAGGTGCGCGCCCAGGACGCCCCTGGCCTGCTGCACCGCATCGGCCGGGCGCTCGACGCGGCCGGGGCGTACGTGCGCAGCGCCCACGTGAGCACGCTCGGCGCCAACGCGGTCGACGCGTTCTACGTCACCGGACCCGGCGGCGCCCCCCTGCCCGACGCCGAGGCGGCCGCCCTGGCCCGCGACCTGGAGCGCGCGCTGGCCGGCTAGCCGGGGGAGCGGGGGCGGGCCAGCGGGCTGACCGCACCGGCGCCGGGCCTATACGCTGGAGGGCACGCCTTCGAGATGACCGCCGATTGTAAGGATCCGCCAGCGCCGTGTTCGACACTCTCTCCGACCGCCTCGCGGCAACGTTCAAGAACCTCAGGGGCAAGGGCCGCCTGAGCGAGTCGGACATCGACGCCACGGCGCGCGAGATCCGCATCGCGCTCCTCGAGGCGGACGTCGCGCTCCCCGTGGTGCGCGCCTTCATCGCCCAGGTCAAGCAGCGTGCCCTGGGCGCCGAGGTGTCCAGGGCGCTCAACCCCGCCCAGCAGGTCATCAAGATCGTCAACGAGGAGCTGGTGGGCATCCTCGGCGGCGAGACCAGGCGGCTGCGGTTCGCCAAGAACCCGCCGACCGTGATCATGCTCGCCGGCCTCCAGGGCGCGGGCAAGACCACCCTCGCCGGCAAGCTGGGCCAGTGGCTCAGGGGCCAGGGCCACACCCCGCTGCTGGTCGCCTGCGACCTCCAGCGCCCCAACGCCGTGAACCAGCTCTCGGTCGTCGCCGAGCGCGCCGGGGTGGCCGTCTTCGCCCCCGAGCCGGGCAACGGCGTGGGCGACCCGGTGAAGGTCGCCGAGGACTCGATCGCCTTCGCCCGCGACAAGCAGTACGACGTGGTGATCGTCGACACCGCGGGCCGCCTCGGCATCGACGAGGAGATGATGCGGCAGGCCGCCGACATCAGGGACGCGGTCAGCCCCGACGAGATCCTGTTCGTGGTCGACGCCATGATCGGCCAGGACGCCGTCACCACCGCCGAGGCCTTCCGGGACGGCGTCGGCTTCGACGGCGTGGTGCTCTCCAAGCTCGACGGCGACGCCCGCGGCGGTGCCGCGCTCTCCATCGCACAGGTCACCGGCCGCCAGATCATGTTCGCCTCCAACGGCGAGAAGCTGGACGACTTCGACGCCTTCCACCCGGACCGGATGGCCTCCCGGATCCTCGGCATGGGCGACGTGCTCAGCCTGATCGAGCAGGCCGAGCGCACCTTCAGCCAGCAGGAGGCCGAGGCGCTGGCCAGCAAGCTGGCCAAGGGCCCCAAGGAGTTCACCCTCGACGACTTCCTGGCCCAGATGGAACAGGTCCGCAAGATGGGCTCCATCTCCAAGCTGCTCGGCATGATGCCCGGCATGGGCCAGATGCGGGAGCAGATCAACAACCTGGACGAGCGCGAGGTCGACCGCACCGCGGCCATCATCAAGTCCATGACCCCGGCCGAGCGCGCCGACCCCAAGATCATCAACGGCTCGCGCCGCGCCAGGATCGCGCGCGGCTCCGGCGTGGACGTCAGCGCCGTCAAGGGCCTCGTGGAGCGCTTCTTCGAGGCGCGCAAGATGATGTCGCGGATGGCCCAGGGTGGCGGCATGCCCGGGATGCCGGGGATCCCCGGCATGGGCGGCGGCGCCCGCAGGAAGGCCAAGCAGCAGAAGAAGGGCAAGGGCGCCCGCCGTTCGGGCAACCCGATGAAGCGCAGGGCCGAGGAGGAGGCCGCCTCCCAGCGTCAGGACGAGGGCGCCGCCTTCGGTCTGCCGGGTGCGGGAGCCGACCCGGGCGACTTCGAACTGCCCAAGGAGTTCCGGGACATGCTGCCCCCCAAGTGACGCCGGCCGGGCGCCCCGCGATAACCGATTCACACCAGGGCGCCCGGGCCCCGTACCATCAGCGGCATGGCTAAGGCTCCCGTACTCACCCCCCAGGCGGAGGACTTCCCGCGCTGGTACCAGGACCTGATCAGCAAGGCCGAGCTGGCCGACAACGGCCCGGGCCGCGGCACCATGGTCATCCGACCGTACGGGTACGGGCTCTGGGAGCGGATGCAGCAGGAGATGGACGCCCGGATCAAGGCCACGGGCACCCGCAACGCGTACTTCCCGCTGTTCATCCCCCAGTCCTATCTGACCAGGGAGGCCGAGCACGTCGAGGGCTTCGCTCCCGAGCTCGCCGTCGTCACGCACGGCGGCGGCAAGCAGCTCGAGGAGCCGCTGGTCGTCAGGCCCACGTCCGAGACGATCATCAACGAGTACTTCTCGAAGTGGATCCAGAGCTACCGCGACCTGCCGCTGCTGCTCAACCAGTGGGCGAACGTGGTCCGTTGGGAGATGCGCCCGCGCATCTTCCTGCGCACCACCGAGTTCCTGTGGCAGGAGGGCCACACCGCGCACGCCACCTACGAGGACGCGCGTGACTTCGCGGCCCGCATCCACCACGAGGTCTACGCCGACTTCATGGAGAACGTGCTCGCCATCGACACCGTGCTCGGCATCAAGTCCCCCGCCGAGCGGTTCGCCGGCGCCATCAACACCCGCACGCTCGAGGGCATGATGGGCGACGGCAAGGCGCTGCAGATGGGCACCAGCCACGAGCTGGGGCAGAACTTCGCCCGCGCCTTCGACACCCGTTTCCTCGCCGCCGACGGCGAGCGCGACCTTGTCTGGCAGACCTCCTGGGGCGCCTCCACCCGCATGGTCGGCGGCCTCATCATGTCGCACGGCGACGACAACGGGCTGCGCGTGCCGCCGCGGCTCGCGCCCACCCAGGCCGTGGTGCTCGCCATCAAGGACGACCCGGCCGTGCTGGCCAAGGTCCGGGAGATCGGCGCCGCGCTGACCGCCGCCGGCATCAGGACCGAGGTCGACGACCGCACCGACACCCCGTTCGGCCGCCGGGCCGTCGACTGGGAGCTGAAGGGCGTCCCGGTGCGGGTGGAGGTCGGGCCGCGCGACGTGGCCGCCGACACCGCGATGCTGGCCCGCCGGATCCCCGGCGGCAAGGAGCCGGTCGCCATCGAGGCGCTGCCCAAGCTGCTGCCCGGCCTGCTCGACGAGGACCAGGAGCTGCTGCTGCGCCAGTCCCGCGAGCGGCGGGAGTCCCGCACCTCGGACGTGCGGACCATCGAGGAGGCCGTCGAGGCCGCCACGGCCGGCGGCTGGGCCCGCATCCCGTGGGCCGACCTCGGCCCTGAGGGCGAGGCGCGCCTCGCCCAGGACGCGGTCTCCGTGCGCTGCCTGGTCGCCGAGGACGGCTCCGTCCCCGAGTCCGTCGACACCCCCGGCAACATCGCCGTCGTCGGCCGCGCGTACTGAGCGCCGCGGCGAGCGGCGCACGGCCCCACGGGGCGGGGAGGGTCCCACCACCCGCCCGCCCTTTCCGCGCGAAGCGCGGGAGGGTCGGGGCCGCGCTTCGCGCGCCACGGCCGAGCCGCCGGCGCGGCGCGCCGAGCACCGCGCCGCGCGGCGCCGGTGGTGCGCTTCGCCGCCCGGCTTTCCGGTCGTACCCGGCGGTCGCGGCGATGCCGGTCCCGTGGCGTGCCGCCGGGTCGGTTCGCGCCGTCGGCACGTGATCGGGGGGTGGGTAGCCCGGCGCGGCGTGGGATCCGTCGCCAGGCGTCCGCGCCTGGCGACAGGTCGTGGCCGGGGCACCCGGCCCCGCGGGCCGGCGCTGGCACGCCGCCCGCCTCGGGCACCCGTACGCTCGGCTCTGCCCGTACGGCCGGCCGCTGAGCGTCACCGCCCCGCTGAGCGGGGGAGTAGGGTCGGGACCATCTCCGGCAGCCGACTGTGCTCCGCCTTCTGACCGGTCCGCCGGCAGGCGGGCCCCGCGGGAACCGCCTGGCCGCCGCCCGCGTCCAAGGGGCACGTTCACCGGCCAAGCCCGCCGCCAGGCGCCCGCATTGGCGGTGAACTGACTGGTAAGTGCAAATTCGGGGACTTGACCCGGAATCGGAACACACGGGGGGACTTGCTCGTTAGGTACGACGTGAGCACGACACCACCAGTTCTCGCCGCCGAGCTGGCGCACGCGTGGGCCGACATTCAACGGCACCACCCGGAGCTGCCGGACCTGGCCGCGCCCGAATCACTGATCGGAGAGTCCTCGTCCGCCTGTGGCTCCGAGCTCTCCTTCGAAAGGCTGTTGCACGAAGCCGTGCACGGCATCGCCGCCGCCCGGGGGGTCAGGGACACCTCCCGTGCCGGCCGTTACCACAACCGCCGTTTTCTCGCGATCGCCGAGGAGCTCGGTCTCGACCACGGCGAGGACCCGCATCCGAGCAGCGGGTTCTCGCTCGTCGCCATGACGCCCGAGACCAGGCGCCGCTACCGGCCCACCGCCGAGCGCCTCCAGCGCGCGCTCAAGGCGCACGTCGTGGCGACCGCGACCGACACCAAGCGCAGCTTCCGCGGCCCCGCCGCGCGTCACGGCTCATCGGGCGGGGGCGTCCGAGTCAAGGCCGTGTGCGAGTGCGGGCGGAACGTGCGGGTGGTCCCGTCCGTTCTGGCGCAGGCACCGATCGTCTGCGGCGCGTGCAAGAAGCCGTTCCAGATCGCGGAGGCACTGGCCGTGGCCGCGTCCCACTGACGGCCTATGGCACAATGGGCGGCTGTACTCGGCAGTCGCACAGGACCCCTCTCTCCTCCGGCTGACGCGTCCACCGGGCCCCCGGCGTCGCAACCCCACGCGGTCGCCCGGCGCGGCTCACTCGTCACACACGCAGGAGACACCACACCCGTGGCAGTCAAGATCAAGCTGAAGCGACTGGGCAAGATCCGTTCGCCGCACTACCGCATCATCGTCGCGGACTCCCGGACCCGCCGGGACGGCCGTGCCATCGAGGAGCTGGGCCTGTACCACCCGGTGCAGAACCCCTCGCGCATCGAGGTCGACTCGGAGCGCGTGCAGTACTGGCTCGGTGTCGGCGCGCAGCCGACCGAGCCGGTGCTGGCCATCCTCAAGGTCACCGGCGACTGGCAGAAGTTCAAGGGTCTGCCGGCGCCGCCGCCGATGAAGGTCGCCGAGCCCAAGCCGGACAAGCGCGCCCTCTTCGAGGCCGCCGCGAAGGCGTCGGGTGGCGACTCGTCCAAGGGTGAGGCCATCACCCCGAAGGCGAAGAAGGCCGACAAGAAGGCCGACGCCGAGGCCGCCGCGGCCCCGGCCGAGTCGACCGAGGGCTGAGAATGCTCGAAGAGGCCCTGGAGCACCTGGTCAAGGGCATCGTCGACAATCCCGATGAGGTCCAGGTCGCCTCGCGCACCCTGCGTCGCGGGCGCGTGCTCGAAGTCCGGGTCCACCCCGACGACCTCGGCAAGGTGATCGGCCGCAACGGCCGCACCGCGCGCTCGCTGCGCACGGTCGTGGGCGCACTCGGCGGGAAGGGAATCCGCGTCGACCTGGTCGACGCGGACGAGATCCGCTGAGGGCGCGTATGGCAGCGCACGAAGGGCCGGGCGTGGCGAGAGCCGCTCCCGGCCCTCCGTGTGCCCGGGCCGCGACCGCCCGTCCCCGACGTCAAGATCGCGAGAACGGAAGCACAGTGGAACTGGTCGTCGCGCGCATCGGCCGCGCCCACGGCATCAAGGGCGAGGTGTCGGTGGAGGTGCGCACCGACGAGCCCGAGGCGCGGCTCGCGCCCGGCAGCGTCCTGGCCACCGACCCACCGGGGGCCGGGCCGCTCACCATCGAGAGCGGCCGGGTGCACAGCGGCCGGCTGCTGCTGCGGTTCGTCGGTGTGCACGACCGCACCGCGGCCGAGGCGCTGCGGAACACGTTGCTGCTCGCCGACGTCGACCCCGACGAGAGCCCCGACGACCCGGAGGAGTTCTACGACCACCAGCTGGTCGGCCTCACCGTGGTCACGGCCGACGGCTCGGAGGTCGGCACCATCGGTGAGATCGCCCACCTGCCCGCCCAGGACCTGCTGGTCGTGGCCAGGGAGGGCGGCGGCGAGGCGTTCCTCCCGTTCGTCGCCGAGTTCGTGCCCGAGATCGACCTCGACCGGCGGCGCGTGGTCATCTCCCCGCCGCCCGGCCTGCTCGACGAGGACTGACCGGTGCGGATCGACGTCGTCACGATCTTCCCCGAGTACCTCGAGCCGCTGAACGTGTCGCTGCTCGGCAAGGCCAGGGCACGTGGCCTGCTCGATGTGCGCCTTCACGACCTGCGGAGCTGGACGCACGACCGGCACCACACCGTGGACGACACCCCCTACGGCGGCGGTCCCGGCATGGTGATGAAGCCGGAACCGTGGGGCGAGGCGCTGGACGCGCTGCTGGCCGGCGACCGCCCCGAGGCGGACCCCGTGGTGGTGGTGCCGACGCCCAGCGGCCGGCCGTTCACCCAGGAGCTCGCGGTCGAGCTGGCCGGCGCACCCTGGCTGGTGTTCACGCCGGCGCGGTACGAGGGCATCGACCGGCGCGTGATCGAGGAGTACGGCGCGCGGCTCGACGTGCGCGAGGTCTCCATCGGCGACTACGTGCTGGCCGGCGGCGAGGCGCCGGTGCTGGTGATGGTCGAGGCCGTCGCCCGGCTGCTGCCCGGGGTGCTGGGCAACGCCGAGTCGCACCGGGACGACTCGTTCGCGCCCGGCGCGATGGCCGCCCTGCTGGAGGGGCCGGTGTACACCAAGCCGCCGGAGTGGCGTGGGCGTGGCGTCCCCGAGGTGCTGGTCAGCGGCCACCACGGGCGGATCGCCCGCTGGCGGAGGGACGAGGCGCTGCGCCGCACCACCCTCAACAGGCCGGAGCTCATCGAGGGTTGCGAGCCCGAGGCGTTCGACAAGCACGACCGCGAGACGCTGGCCGGGCTCGGCTGGCGGCAGGACGCCGACGGCCGATTTTGGCGCCCGTCGGGTGGCGTGGAAGAATAGGCGGCTGGCTCCGTTCACATCCGGCGCGCGACCCTGCCACAGGGGGAAAGCCGCCCGCCGGGGGCGCGAGCCGCACACCACGATCGTCACCATCCACACAACGTTCCGCTGATGGCCTGTGGCATCAGCGACGGAGAGCAGCAGGTCATGAACCTCCTCGACAGCGTCGACTCCGCGTCCCTGCGCGACGACATCCCGGCCTTCCGCCCCGGCGACACGGTCAACGTGCACGTCCGGGTCATCGAGGGCAACCGCTCCCGCGTGCAGCAGTTCAAGGGCGTGGTCATCCGCCGCCAGGGCTCCGGCGTCCGTGAGACCTTCACGGTCCGCAAGGTCAGCTTCGGCGTCGGCGTGGAGCGCACCTTCCCGGTGCACACCCCGGTCGTGGAGAAGATCGACGTGGTCACCCGCGGTGCCGTCCGGCGCGCCAAGCTGTACTACCTGCGCAACCTGCGCGGCAAGGCCGCCAAGATCAAGGAGAAGCGCGAGAACTGACGCGCGCGGGCGGCCGGTTACCATCAGGCGTGACCGATTCCGACGCACGACTTCCCGAGCGCGACCCCGCGCCGGCCCCGAAGCGGGTCTGGTGTCGGTGGTCGCGCTCGGTGCGTTTCTGGGTGGTCGTGGCACTGAGCACGGTGCTGATCACGTCGCTGACCAGTGCCTATGTGGTGCAGCCCTTCGTGATCCCGAGCGGCTCGATGGAAGGCACGCTCCAGGTCGGCGACCGGGTGCTGGTGAACAAGCTGGCCTACCGGTTCGGCGAGGAGGTGCGGCGCGGCGACGTCATCGTCTTCGACGGCACCGGCTCCTTCGACGCCGAGGCGGCGGACGACGGGCCGCTGGTCGGTCTGGTGCGCGGATTGGTCGCGGCGGTCGGACTCGGCACCTCGTCCGAGACCGACTACGTGAAGCGGGTCATCGGCGTCGGCGGGGACCGGGTGACCTGCTGCGACGCCGAGGGGCGCATCACCGTCAACGGCGAACCCCTGGACGAGCCCTATCTCTTTCCGGGGGACAGACCTTCGAATGTCAGGTTTGATATCCAAGTGCCGGAGGGACGGTTGTGGGTGATGGGTGACCACCGTTCTGACTCGGCGGACTCCAGGGAGTATCTGGGCTCCCCGGGGGGCGGGACCGTCTCCGAGGACAGGGTGATCGGCCGGGTGGACTGGATCGGTTGGCCGATAGGCCGCTGGAGCTCCCTGCGGTCGGACCATGGGTGACCGCGGCCGGGCCAAGCCGGGGCGGCGCAGAGCCGGCGGTCAGCGGCGCGTGGGCGAGACACGGGCGCCGGGCGACCCGCGCGGTGGAGGTTCGAGCGAGCCGCCCGAACTCCCGGAGACCAGGGGCTTTCCGCCGAGGAGCGCGCCGCGGGGCGGCGGGGCGCCGGAGGGCACGGCCGAGCTCCCCGAGACGCGTGGCTTCCCGCCCAGGTCGTCCACGCCGTTGCCGGGCGGGACCACCGGGCAGGTGTGGGGCGTGGCGCCCGACGAACAGCCGCCCACGCCGGCGCCCGCGCCGGCCGAGGGGGCGCGTGACGAGCCGCCGCACGACGAACCGCCGCGCACCCTGCGGGGCCCTGGCGAGGGCCGGGCCGACCGACGGCGCGCGGCCAGGCGCATCAAGCGGCGCCGCCGGCTGCGTGCCACGCGGGAGATCCCGATCCTGATCGTGACCGCGCTGGTGATCGCGCTCGGGCTCAAGACGTTCCTGGTGCAGGCGTTCGTGATCCCCTCAGGCTCGATGGAACAGACGATCCGGATCAACGACCGGGTGCTGGTGGACAAGCTGACGCCCTGGTTCGGCTGGGAGCCCGAGCGCGGCGACGTGGTGGTGTTCCGGGACCCGGGCGGCTGGCTCGAGGGCGAGCAGGACTCGGGGTCCGAAGGTCCGATCGGCGTGCGGCAGGCCCAGGACTTCCTGACGTGGATCGGGCTGTTGCCGTCCGACGACGACCAGGACCTGATCAAGCGGGTCATCGCGCTCGGCGGCGACACGGTGGCCTGCTGCGATCCGGAGGGGCGGGTCACCGTCAACGGCGCGCCGCTGGACGAGCCCTACCTGCACCCGGGCAACGAGCCCTCGCAGATCGAGTTCGAGGTGACCGTCCCCGAGGGCCGGCTGTTCGTGATGGGCGACCACCGCTCCAACTCGGCCGACTCCCGCTACCACCTGGAGGAGGAGGGCGGCACGGTGCCGGTCGACCTGGTGGTCGGGCGCGCCGTCGTGATCGCCTGGCCCTTCTCACACTGGAGCGGTCTGGGCGGCACCGAGGCGTTCTCCGCCGTGCCCGATCCGGGCGAGGCCGGGACCGGTGACCCCGACGCGGCGGCGGGCCGACTGCCCGGGACGGCGGGCGAGGGGGAGAATGACGGTGAAATCGCGCGACTCCCGAGCCCTGCGGAACTTCCGCTCGTTATGGGAGTGGTGGGTCTGTTGCGGAACCCGCACGGACCGGAGCGGAGTGTGAGGAGCGGAAGTGGGGGAAATTGCGGTGGGTGCGCGGTCCGGCGCGGAGGACCCGGAGGAGCGTCCGGAGGCCCCGGGCGGCGAGGCATCCGGCTCAGCGCCCCCGCCTCCGAAGGACGGGACCGAAGGCGACTCGGGCACGGATGGCGCGGATGCGCCTGCGAGCGACCCTGGCGAAGAGGCCAGGAAGGATGATGGTGGCGAGGACGGCTCGGACGCGACGCCCGGCCAGGGCGCAAAGCAGCGTTCGTTCTGGAAGGAGCTGCCGATCCTGATCGGCATCGCCATCGTCCTGGCGCTGCTGATCAAGACCTTCCTGGTGCAGGCGTTCTCGATCCCGTCCAACTCGATGCAGGACACGCTGCAGCGCGGCGACCGGGTGCTGGTGGACAAGCTCACGCCGTGGTTCGGCGCGGAGCCGGAGCGCGGCGAGGTGATCGTCTTCCACGATCCCGACGGCTGGCTCGGTGACACCCCGTCGAACGGCGGCTTCGGCGCGGCCGTTCAGGACGCGCTGAGCTGGATCGGGCTGATGCCGTCCGCCGAGGACCAGGACCTGATCAAGCGGGTCATCGCGGTCGGCGGGGACACCGTGGAGTGTCAGGACGGCGGCCAGGTCATGATCAACGGGGAGCCGCTGGACGAGAGTTCCTACCTGTTCCCGGGCAACACACCGTGTGGCGACCGCCCCTTCGGGCCGATCACGGTGCCCGAGGGGCGGCTGTGGGTCATGGGTGACCACCGGCAGGACTCGCTCGACTCGCGGTACCACCAGAACCTGGAGGGGCGGGGCACGGTCTCCGAGGACGACGTGGTCGGGCGTGCCATCGTGATCGCGTGGCCGGTGAACCGGTGGTCCACCCTGCCGGTGCCGTCCGCGTTCGATTCCGTGCAGAGCGCGGCCGGCTTCGTCGGCCCGGGGGCGATCGGCCTGGCGACCGCGGTGCCGCTGGTGCTGTGGCGGCGCCGCCGGCTGCTGGCCCGCGAGGCGGCCGCCGCGACCGAGTCCGCGGCCGCCGGTGGCGCGGAGGGCGGCGTGGCGCAAAAGGGCTGACCGCCGGGTGCGGTGCTGGGTAGGGTCACCTCCTGACCACTGATCGGGAGGGGCGGGGCGGATGAGCGGAGCGCCGGGGCACGGCGGGCGACTTGGTCGGAGGTTGTCCGCGGTGGCCGTGGGGGTCGGCTGCGTGCTCTTCCTCGGCGGCTTCGTGCTCGCGGCCTTCCTGTACCAGCCCTACACGGTGCCGACGAACTCGATGTCGCCGGCCGTCATGGCCGGCGACCGGGTGTTGGCGCAGCGCATAGACGGCTCCGAGGTGCGGCGCGGGGACGTGGTGGTCTTCCGCGACGCTCTCTGGGGCGACAGCCCGATGATCAAGCGGGTGGTCGGCGTCGGTGGCGACACCGTGGCCTGCTGCGACGAGGGCGGGCGGCTCACGGTGAACGGCGAGCCGATCGTCGAGCCGTACGTCGAGGAGGCGCAGGGCGCCGCGGGCGTCGGCTTCGAGGCCACCGTCCCCGACGGCGAGATCTTCCTGCTCGGCGACGACCGGGTGGATTCGCTCGACTCCCGGAACCTCATGACGGAGTCCGACCCCGGCACGGTGCCGCTGACGGCGGTGTCGGGGCGGGTGGAGGCCACCGTCTGGCCTTTCGACCGTCTCGGCGTGCTGCCCGCCGCCTCGGGCTTCGCCGAGCTGCCGGGCGGGGTGTCGGGCGCGGGGCCGCTGCGGCCGCTGGCGTACGCGACGGTGGCGGGGGGCCTGCTGATCGTCTGCGGAGCGCTCTCCGGGCCCGTCGTGGGCCGGCTCACCCGTGCTCGGTCGGACCGCCATGGCGTGCCGACGCCTCCGGTGGCGCACAATGAGGGAACGCACGGCTGAAGGGGATCACGCCATGAGTGCCGAGGACCTCGAAAAGTACGAGACCGAGATGGAGCTCAAGCTCTACCGGGAGTACCGGGACGTGGTCGGGCTATTCACGTATGTGATCGAGACCGAGCGGCGTTTCTATCTCACCAACGACTACGAGATGCAGGTGCACTCGGTCCAGGGTGAGGTGTTCTTCGAGGTCTCCATGGCCGACGCCTGGGTGTGGGACATGTACAGGCCGGCCCGTTTCGTCAAGCAGGTGCGCGTGCTGACGTTCAAGGACGTGAACATCGAGGAGCTGAACCGCAGCGAGCTCGACCTCCCAGAGGACTCGGGCTTCGGCGGCGCGCGCGGCTCCTGACGCTCCGAAGTCACCCGTACGGGTGCCGGCGGTATCCACAGATCGCCGGTCGTCCACAGCGCGACGGCCCGTCTCCCCGCCCGGGGGCCGGAGGCGGCAACCTGGCCGCATGGCTCTCCTGACAGTGCTGAACCCATTGCTCTCCGTGTTTCTGCTCGCCTGGCCCGCGGCCGACGCGCCGGCTGCCGACGGGACCGCCGGCTCCTGGCCGGTGCCAGGGCCCGCCGGCGGCCCCAGGCCGGTGGTGGCCAGGCTCTGGGATCCGCCGCCGGCGCCGTGGGCCGCGGGGCACCGCGGCGTCGACCTGGCCACGGCGCCGGGGGTCGAGGTCCGGGCGGCGGCGCCCGGGCGGGTCACGTTCGCCGGGCGGGTGGCCGGGCGCGGGGTGCTCACCATCGAGCTGGACGGCGGGGGTGAGCCGCCGCTGCGGATCACGCACGAGCCGGTGCTGGCCTCGGTGGCGGTGGGGGACCGGGTGGCGGCGGGCGAGGTGGTCGGGACGCTCGCCGAGGGGCCCTTCCACTGCCCGACGGCCTGCCTGCACTGGGGGCTGCTGCGCGACGAGACGTACCTCGATCCGCTCTCGCTGCTGCCCGCTCGGCTGCTAGGCGCCGGTCCCGTCAGACTCCTGCCCGTCGGTGGCGTCCCACTCCCGGGCGGCCAGGCCCCGGTCCGCGCCGGCGGCGCGCAGGGCCATCCGAACCGCGGTCTCGGCGACGCCCTGGCCGGGGCCGCAGCGCACCGCCGCGTCGATCACGCCCTGTAGCAGCCTGGCGGCCAGCCGCGGGTCCTCGTGCCCGAGCTCGGCGAGCACGCCGACCACGAGCTCGGCGATGCCGCCGTGCGCCGCCCGGATCCGCTCCCAGGCGGCGTCGGGGCGGGTGCCGGCCCTGGCCGCGGCCTCCAGCTCGCCGGCCGCGACGGCCATCAGGGCCCGGTGCCGGCCGTCCGCGGCCAGCGTCAACTGGTGCCTGACATAGGCCTCGATCCTGGCGGCCGGCGTGTCGGCCGCCGCCATCGCCGCCTCCACCTCGGCCGCCCACAGCGGGAGGTCGACCTCGCACAGCGCCTCAACCAGCGCGGCGGTGGAGCGGAAGTACTCGTAGACCGAGGAACGGGCCAGCCCGGTGCGCTCGGCGAGCGCCGGAAAGGTCAGCGACCTGACACCGCCCTCGGACAGCAGTGACCTGGCGGCGTCGAGCAGGGCGTCGCGCTGGATTCTCCGGTGCTCGGCCACCGTGGCCGCTCGGATCCTGGGCACGCCCTCACTGTAGAGGGTCGGCGGTTCACCGGCGGCCGGATCGCGCCTAGCCGGTCACGTCCGCCAGTTTGGCGCGGAGTTGGAGCACGGACTTGGTGTGGATCTGGCTGACCCGGCTCTCGGTGACCCCCAGCACCTCGCCGATCTCGGCCAGCGTCAGGCCCTCGTAGTAGTAGAGCGTCACCACCGTCTTCTCGCGGTCGGGGAGCGTGTTCACCGCGCGGGCCAGCAGCCGGCGCAGCTCCCGGTCCTCGGCCACCTCCACGGGGTTGTCGGCCGCGGTGTCCTCCAGCGTGTCCATCAGGCTGAGCCGGTCACCGCCCTCGCCGCCCGCGTGCAGCAGCTCCTCCAGGGCCACCACGTTGGCCAGCGACAACTGACTGAACACGGTGTGCAGTTCCTCCAGGGAGATCTCCATCTCCTCGGCGACCTCGGACTCCGAGGGGGTGCGGCGCAGCGACGCCTCCAGGGTCGCGTAGGCCCGCTCGATGGCCCTGGCCTTCTGCCGCACCGAGCGGGGGATCCAGTCCAGCGCCCTGAGCTCGTCGATCATGGCGCCGCGGATGCGGGTGATCGCGTAGGTCTCGAACTTGATGGAGCGCCCCGGGTCGAACTTCTCGATCGCGTCGATCAGGCCGAACACCCCGGAGGACACGAAGTCGGCCTGCTCCACGTTGGCCGGCAGGCCCACGCTCACCCGGCCCGCCACGTACTTGACGAGCGGCGAGTAGTGCAGGATCAGCTGCTCGCGCAGCCGTTCGTCACCGCTGGCCTTGTACGAGCGCCACAGCTCGTCGAGGGCGGTCGGCGCGGCGGGAACGGTGGCGCCCTCCGTCACGGCCGGGGCAGCCGGAGCCGCGTTCCGGGGCCCGGAGGAGTGCTGTGGCATGCGTCGTCTTGAGCCGTTCTGCGGGATGACCTGCGGGAGGTGTGCGTGCGGGGAAGCGGTTCTGTCGACAGAACCCTGTGAGCGTAGCGTGACTGTCGGGTCGCATTGCGCATGTGGACGGTGCTCGGCTATGCGCAGATACGTTCCGCTGCCCGCACCGTGGTGTTACACCCCGGCACTTCCCGCCTGATCACCCCCGCCCGCGTGTCGGCCGGTGGGGCAGGACAACTGCCAGCGCTCGCCCACCCGTTCGACGAAGCCCAGGCAGCTCAGCTCCCGCAGCCGGGCGAGCGCCGCCGCCTCGCCCGTGCACGCCCGGCGCGCGATCTCCTCCGCGCCCAGCGCCCCCCACGCGGGCAACGCCTCCAACACCTGTCCCGCCTCCGGCGCCAACAACTCCCTCGGCACGGCGGGGCTCGCCTCCTCGGGCGGCAACTCGCCCATGTCTCCCACCAGTTCGATGATCTCCGCGACATCGGACACCAGCACGGCCGCCTCCCTGATCAGCCGGTGCGCACCCGCCGACAGGCTCGACGTCACGGGACCGGGCACGGCCATCAGATGCCGACCGAGCCGGCTCGCGTGCCTGGCCGTCACCAGCGAACCGCTCCGCCGCGCCGCCTCCACCACGACGGTGCCCCTGGTCAACGCCGCGATCACCCGGTTCCGCTGGACGAACCTGGCCCGGGTGGGATGCTCCCCGGGAGGCAACTCGGCCACCAGCAGCCCGCCGCCCGCGATCCGGTCGAGCAGCTCCCGGTGCGCCGCCGGATAGCCCACGTCGACCCCGCAGGCCAGGACCGCCACGGTCGGGCCGCCCACCGCGAGCGCACCCCGGTGCGCCGCGCCGTCCACCCCGTACGCCGCGCCGGAGACCACCGCCCAGCCGCGCTCGGCCAGCGCCCCGGCGAACTCGGCCGCCACGTGCGCCCCGTAGTCCGTGCACGCCCGCGAGCCCACCACGGCCACCGAGCGCAGCGCCACGAACCGCAGCGAGCAGGGGCCCCGCACCCAGAGACCCACCGGCCGCGCCGGACCCAGGTCGTCGAGCTGGCTCGGCCACTCCCGGTCCCCCGGGCACAGGAACCGGCCGCCGACCGCCGCGATCGCCGCCAGGTCCCGGCTCGGGTCCGCCCGCCTGGCGCGCAGCCGCAGCCCCGCCCAGCGGTCCCGGCTCGCGCCGGGCAGCCGGTCGTCCGCGCGCACGGCGCGCCAGACCTCCTCGGGGCCGAGCTCCGCGAGCCAGCGGCCCATCAGCTCGTCCCCCGGCTCCGCGAGCCTCGTCACCGCGGCCCGCGCCAACCGGCACTCCCCACTCACCGATCCCGAGGCCCGGCCCGCCGGCGGCCCGGCGACTGCCGGCGCGCCCCTCACGGGAGGCTCCCCGCGACGCCCGCACCGCGCCGCACGCCGGTGCGCAGCTCCAGGGCCGCGTCCACGTCCTCGGCGGTGGGCCGATCGTGGCCGACCAGGTCGGCCACCGTCCAGGCGACGCGGAGCACCCGGTCCAGGCCCCTGGCGGTCAGCAGCCCGCGGTCCATGTCCTGCTCGGCGCGGGCCAGCGCGCCGGGGAGCGGCGCCCAGCGGGACCTGAGCTCGTGCCCCGGCACCTCCCCGTTGGCCGACCAGGGCGCCGCGCCGTACCGGGCGGCGGCCCGCTCCCTGGCGGCCAGCACCCGCTCCGCCACCACGGCCGTGGACTCGCCGCCGCCCCCCGAGGCGACCAGCTCGGCCCGGCTCACCGGCTCCACCATGACCCGGAGATCGATCCGGTCGAGCAGCGGCCCCGAGAGCCGCGCCCGGTAGCGCCGGACGGTGGCCGGCAGGCACTCGCACTCGCCGCCCGGCGCACCGTGCCGGCCGCACGGGCACGGGTTGGCGGCGAGCACCAGGAGCACCCGGGCCGGCATTCGCATCGCCCCGGCCGCCCTGGCCACCACCACGTGGCCCGACTCCAGTGGCTGGCGCAGGGCGTCGAGCACCTGGCTGTTCATCTCGGCGGCCTCGTCGATGAAGAGCACCCCGTGGTGGGCGAGCGACATCGCCCCGGGGCGCGGCACCCCGGTGCCGCCGCCGACCAGGGACGCCATGGAGGCCGAGTGGTGCGGCGCGCAGTACGGCGGCCGGTCGATCAGCGGGCGACCGGCGGGCAGCGAACCGCTCACCGAGTGCACCGCGGTGACCTCGAGCGACTCCTGGTGCGTCAGCGGGGGCAGCAGCCCGGGCAGCCGCTCCGCCAGCATCGTCTTGCCGGCCCCCGGCGGCCCCTTGAAGAGCAGGTGGTGCCGCCCGGCGGCCGCGACCTCCAGCGCCCGGCGGGCCAGCCGCTGCCCCGAGACGTCGGACAGGTCGGGCACGGCCTGTCCGACGCCCGCGGCGCAGTAGAGGCCGGCCGGCTGCGGGAAGCCCCAGCCGGGGCCGAGCGCGACGCGGGGCCCGCCGGGCCCGGGGTCGCCGGTGCTCGGCTCGTCCGGCACCGGCTCGTCGGCGAGAAGCGCGATCAGCTGGCGCAGGCTGCGCACGCCGAGCACCGAGACGTCGGGCACCAGGGCCGCCTCGGCCGCCGCCTGCTCGGGGACCACCACCTGCCGGTAGCCGGCGTCCGCCGCGGTCAGCACCGCGGGCAGCACCCCGCGCACCGGGCGCACCCGCCCGTCGAGCGCCAGCTCGCCGATCATCATCAGGTCCGCGATCGCCCGCGGGTCGATCCGCTCGGCCGCCGCGAGCACCGCGCAGGCGACCGCCAGGTCGAATCCGCTGCCGCACTTGGGCACCGCGGCCGGGCTGAGCCCCACCGTCAGCTTCTTCTGCGGCCACTCGGCCCCCGAGTTGATCACCGCGGCCCGCACCCGGTCCCGGCTCTCGCTCAGCGACTTGTCGGCGAGGCCGACCAGGGAGAACGCCGCGACGCCGGGCTCGAGGTCGGCCTGGACCTCGACCACCACGCCCTCCACGCCCACCAGGGCCACCGCGCAGGTGCGGGCGAACGCCATCACGCCACCCCCCGCGCGTGCTGCACCAGCGGCGCGCCGCGCCGCGGGAGCAGGACCCCGATCAGGTCGATCCGCACCCCGCCCGGCGGCGGGGCGTCGAACCTGGCCAGCCACCGCTCGCTCAGCCACCACTCGGCGAGAGTGCGCAGGCGGTCGGCCCGGCGCGGCGTCACCGCGGCCATCGGATGCTCGAACGGCGCCAGCCGGCCGACCCGGCGGGTCTTGACCTCGCACATCACCAACGTGCCGCCGCCGGCCGGCTCCTCGGCCACGATGTCGATCTCCCCGGCCCGGCAGCGCCAGTTGCGCTCCAGCACCGTCAAACCGGAGTCCCGCAGCCGCCGCACGGCCACGTCCTCCCCGAAGCGCCCCAACGCTCCTCGATGATTCACTTCGCATCACCTCCGTCACCGACTGTGAGGGGAGCGCGAGGCGGAAGTGGATCTTGGTGGACAAGTCGGTGACTGTGGATAACCTCGTCACTCGTACGTGTCACTCGTCCGAGGGGTGCCCGCGGCGCGTCGCGCCCTTCCGCGCGCTTCCGTGCTCTGTCGTCCGGCGCCCCGCCCGTCCCGTACACTGCTCGTGGCGGTCCGGGGGTCCCGGACCGACCTCGCATGCCCCGCCACTTCGGCGCAGCGGCCCAGCCGCGGTGCTTCGGTGGCCGCGCACCTCGGTCCATGGAGCGGTCGGCGTCCCCGGGCGTCATACGGCGGTTCCCATGGCACAGCGCGCCGGGGCGTCAGGAGCGCCGGCCAGCCGGGCGGCGCGGACAACCGAGCATCAACAAGGAGAACGGCCATGGCCGTCGTCACGATGCGGGAGCTGCTGGAGAGCGGCGTCCACTTCGGGCACCAGACCCGCCGCTGGAACCCGAAGATGAAGCGCTTCATCTTCACCGAGCGCAACGGCATCTACATCATCGACCTGCTCCAGTCGCTGTCGTACATCGACCGCGCCTACGAGTTCGTCAAGGAGACCGTCGCGCACGGCGGCACCGTCATGTTCGTGGGCACCAAGAAGCAGGCCCAGCAGGCGATCGCGGAGCAGGCCGCCCGCGTCGGCATGCCCTACGTCAACCAGCGTTGGCTCGGCGGCATGCTCACCAACTTCTCCACCGTCCACAAGCGGCTGCAGCGGCTCAAGGAGCTCGAGCAGATCGACTTCGAGGACGTGGCGGCCTCCGGCCTCACCAAGAAGGAGCTGCTGGTCCTCTCCCGCGAGAAGGCGAAGCTGGAGAAGACCCTCGGCGGTATCCGCGACATGCAGAAGGTGCCCAGCGCCGTCTGGATCGTGGACACCAAGAAGGAGCACATCGCCGTCGGCGAGGCCCGCAAGCTGAACATCCCGGTCGTCGCGATCCTCGACACCAACTGTGACCCCGACGAGGTCGACTACAAGATCCCGGGCAACGACGACGCGATCCGCTCGGTCACGCTGCTCACCCGCGTGATCGCCGACGCCGTCGCCGAGGGCCTGATCGCCCGCTCGGGCGCCGCGCAGGCCAAGGAGGGCGAGAAGCCCGCCGCCGAGCCGCTGCCCGAGTGGGAGCGCGAGCTGCTCGAGCGTTCCGAGGAGAAGCCGGCCGAGGAGAAGTCGGCCGAGGAGAAGCCCGCCGAGGAGCAGGCGGCCGCGCCCGCCGAGTCGACCGAAGCCACCGCCGAGCAGGGCTGAGGCGCACCGCACCACGGCACGACCGGGGCGCACGGCGGGCGGGGTGAGCACCCCGTCCGCCGTCCCCTGCGTACGGCGCCCAGTGGGGCGAGCCAAGCGATCCGAACGACTTCCGGAAGAGAATCAGTAACGATGGCGAACTTCACCGCCGCCGACGTCAAGAAGCTCCGCGAGCTCAGCGGCGCCGGCATGATGGACTGCAAGAAGGCGCTCGACGAGGCCGAGGGCGACGTCGAGAAGGCCGTCGAGATCCTGCGCGTCAAGGGCCAGAAGGGCGTGGCCAAGCGCGAGAGCCGCACCGCGGAGAACGGCGCGGTCGTCGCGCTGATCGCCGAGGACAACGCGTCCGGCGTGCTGGTCGAGCTCAAGTGCGAGACGGACTTCGTCGCCAAGGGCGAGAAGTTCCAGGCCGTCGCCGCGGCGATCGCCCAGCACGTCTTCGACTCCGCCCCGGCCGACCTGGCCTCCCTGCTCGGCTCCGAGATCGAGCCCGGCAAGTCGGTCCAGGCCTACGTGGACGAGGCCAACGCGAACCTGGGCGAGAAGATCGTCCTGGACCGCTACGCCCGCTACGAGGGCGGCTACGTCGCCTCCTACCTGCACCGCACCAGCCCCGACCTGCCGCCGCAGGTGGGCGTGCTGGTCCAGCTGGAGAAGGAGGACGCCCAGACCGCCAAGGACGTCGCCCAGCACATCGCCGCCTTCGCCCCCCGCTTCCTCAGCCGTGAGGACGTGCCGGCCGACGTCGTCGAGAACGAGCGTCGCATCGCCGAGGCGACCGCCCGCGAGGAGGGCAAGCCCGAGGGCGCCCTGCCGAAGATCGTCGAGGGCCGGGTCAACGGCTTCTTCAAGGAGAACGCGCTGCTCGACCAGGCGTTCGCCAAGGACAACAAGAAGACGGTGCAGAAGGTGCTGACCGAGGCCGGCGCCACGCTGACCGCCTTCGCCCGGTTCCGCGTCGGCGCCTGACGCGCTGACGCGCCGCCCGTGACGTCGCGCCGTCGGCGACGGAACGGACGTGCCCCGGCTATTGTCGGGCGGAAGGCCGTCCGGCCGCGGCAGAAGCGGTCGGCACGACCGAAGTGGTGACGAGGAGGCCATTGCCGAACAGGGGATCGCGCGCATCCGCTGGCAGTGGCCTCCTTGGTGTGTGCACGAGGAGAGTTCCATGAACCAGGACGACAAACCTCGCCGTTTCCTGCTCAAGCTGTCGGGAGAGGCGTTCGCGGGCGGCGGAGGGCTCGGGGTCGACCCAGACGTCGTGCACAAGATGGCCCGGGAGATCGCCGCCGTGGTCCGGGACGGCGCGCAGATCGCTGTCGTCATCGGCGGCGGCAACTTCTTCCGGGGCGCCGAGTTGCAGCAGCGCGGCATGGACCGGGCCCGTTCCGACTACATGGGCATGCTCGGCACGGTCATGAACTGCCTCGCGCTCCAGGACTTCCTGGAGAAGGAGGGCATCGACTCCCGGGTGCAGACGGCCATCACCATGGGCCAGGTCGCCGAGCCCTACATCCCGCTGCGCGCCGTGCGGCACCTGGAGAAGGGCCGCGTGGTCATCTTCGGCGCGGGCATGGGCATGCCCTACTTCTCCACGGACACCACGGCGGCCCAGCGCGCCCTGGAGATCCACGCCGAGGCGCTGTTGATGGGCAAGAACGGGGTGGACGGCGTCTACGACTCGGATCCCGCGAAGAACCCGGGCGCCGTGAAGTTCGACGCGCTCGATTATGGCGAGGTGATCACCCGCGACCTCAGGGTGGCGGATTCCACGGCGATCACGCTGTGCCGGGACAACAAACTGCCCATCCTGGTCTTCGAACTGCTCGCGGAGGGCAATATCGCCCGTGCGGTAAAGGGTGAGAAGATCGGCACACTCGTCAACAGCCAGGGCCGGCGGGCCTGACAGACACCCACATCGAACACATCGAACCAGGAGCACGTGGTGATCGAAGAAGCCCTCCTCGAGGCCGAGGAGAAGATGGAGAAGGCCGTCGTGGTCGCCAAGGAGGATCTGGCCGCGATTCGCACCGGCCGTGCGCACCCGGCGATGTTCAACAAGATTCTGGCCGAGTACTACGGCACCAAGACCCCGATCAACCAACTCGCCTCGTTCTCCGTTCCCGAGGCGCGGATGGCCGTGGTGACCCCGTTCGACAAGAGCGCGCTGCGCAACATCGAACAGGCCATCAGGGACTCGGACCTGGGCGTCAACCCGACCAACGACGGCCACATCATCCGCGTGGTGTTCCCCGAACTCACCGAGGAGCGCCGCCGCGAGTACATCAAGGTCGCCAAGACCAAGGGCGAGGACGCCAAGATCTCGATCCGCGGCGTCCGCCGGAAGGCCAAGGAGGCCATCGACAAGGCCGTCAAGGACGGCGAGGTCGGCGAGGACGAGGGCCGGCGTGGCGAGAAGGAGCTGGACGACACCACCGCCAAGTACGTGGCCCAGGTGGACGAGTTGCTCAAGCACAAGGAAGCGGAACTGCTCGAGGTCTGACCGGACGTGACTGAATCATCCTGGGGGCGACCGTCCTGGGGGCCACAGCCCCAGGCCGCCGGCTACGCGGGCCAGGCCGGGCGTGACGGCGACACGGCGTCGCCCCCCGGCGTGGGCGGTGGCCCCGGCGCGAGTTCCGGCGCCCGCCCGCCCACGAAGCGCGGCGGGCGCGACCTGGGCGCCGCCGTGGGCGTCGGGCTCAGCCTCGGCGCGGTCGTCCTGGTCTCGCTCTTCACCTACAAGCCCGCCTTCCTGGTCGTGATAGCGCTGGCGGTCGTGGTCGGGCTCTGGGAGCTCTCCTCGCGGCTCGCCGAGCGCAAGCTCATCCGGCTGCCGCTGCCGCCGCTCGCGGTGGGCGGCGCCGCCACGGTCGTGCTCGGCTACCTGCGGGGCGCCGACGGCGTCTGGCTGGCCATGGCGCTCACCGTCCTCGCCGCGCTGCTGTGGCGGATGTCGGGCCCGCCAGAGGACTACCTGCGGGACGTGACGGCCGCGGTCTTCGCCGCGTTCTACGTGCCGTTCCTGGCCAGCTTCGTGGCGCTGATGCTGGCCGCCGACGATGGCGTCCAGCGCGTGCTGACGTTCCTGATCCTCACCGTGGTCAGCGACACCGGCGCCTACGCCGTGGGCTACCGGTTCGGCCGCGCCAAGCTCGCTCCCAGGATCAGCCCGGGCAAGACTCGGGAGGGCCTGGTCGGGGCCGTGCTCTTCGCGATGGCCGCGGGCGCGGTGTGCGCCGAGTTCCTGATCGACGACGGCGCCTGGTGGCAGGGGCTCGTGCTCGGGCTCGGGGTGGCCGTCAGCGCCACCCTCGGCGACCTGGGCGAGTCGATGATCAAGCGGGACCTGGGCATCAAGGACATGGGCCGGCTGCTGCCGGGGCACGGCGGGATCATGGACCGGCTCGACTCGCTGCTGCCCACCGCCCCGGTGGTCTGGCTGGTGCTGCTCGCCTTCGTCGGCGCCGGCTGAGCCCGGCCCGGCGGCGGCCGGCGGGGCGGGCGGCGGCGTGGGATGCCGTCGGCGTCTGCGACACTGGCCTGACCATGCCTGTACCAGGAGAGCTCACCTTCGTCGCGCCGCGCGGGGCCGCCAAGCCCCCGCGGCACCTCGCCGACCTCAGCCCCGACGAGCGGCGCGAGGCGGTCGTCGCGCTCGGCGAGAAGCCGTTCCGCGCCAAGCAGTTGTCCCGCCACTACTTCGGCCGGTTCGCGGACGACCCCGCCGACTGGACGGACATCCCGGCCGGCGCCCGGGAGCGGCTCGCCCAGGAGCTGCTGCCCCGGCTGATGACCGTGGTGCGGCACGTCAGCTGCGACGACGGAGCCACCCGCAAGTCGCTGTGGCGGCTGCACGACGGCACGCTGGTCGAGTCGGTGCTGATGCGCTACCCGGACCGGGTCACCATGTGCGTCTCCTCACAGGCCGGCTGCGGGATGAACTGCCCGTTCTGCGCCACCGGACAGGCCGGCCTCGACCGCAACCTGTCCACCGCCGAGATCGTGCACCAGATCGTGGACGGCATGCGGGCGCTGCGCGACGGCGAGGTGCCGGGCGGCCCGGCCCGGCTCTCCAACGTCGTGTTCATGGGCATGGGCGAGCCGCTGGCCAACTACCGCCGGGTGGTGGGCGCCATCCGCCGGCTCACCGACCCGGGTCCCGACGGCGTCGGGCTCTCGCAGCGCGGCATCACGGTCTCCACCGTCGGCCTGGTGCCCGCCATGCGCAGGTTCGCCGAGGAGGGCCTCTCCTGCCGGCTCGCGGTCTCGCTGCACGCGCCGGACGACGAGCTGCGGGACACCCTGGTGCCGGTCAACACCCGCTGGAAGGTCCGCGAGGTGCTGGACGCGGCCTGGGAGTACACGGAGCGCTCCGGGCGGCGCGTCTCCATCGAGTACGCGCTCATCCGGGACATCAACGACCAGGCGTGGCGGGCCGACCTGCTCGGCCGGCTGCTCAAGGGCCGTGGCGCACACGTCAACCTGATCCCGCTCAACCCGACCCCCGGCTCCAAGTGGACGGCCTCCAGGCCCGAGGACGAGCGGGCCTTCGTGGCGGCGCTCGAGACCCACGGGGTGCCGGTCACCGTGCGGGACACCAGGGGGCAGGAGATCGACGGGGCCTGCGGTCAGCTGGCGGCGGCCGAGCGGTAGTCGCTTCCGGCGGCTGCTATCGTGGGCGGCCGACAATCACACATTCCGACAGGGGAGCGCTCGCAGCGCTGAGAGTGCGGCACCGGCCGCAGACCCTCGAACCTCGCCCAGGTCATGCTGGGTAGGAAGTTCGGAAGGCCTCTCGTGCGTGCGCGCCCGCCTGTCTCCAGTCGGCCAGGAAGGCCCGGAAAGGGCGGCACATGCACCCCAGCCACCCGGGGCGCGCCACCACACGGCGCGCCGCCACACTCGCCACCGCCCTCGGGCTCACCCTGCTCACCGCCTGCGGTGGCTCGGAGGACGCGGCCGGCCCGGGCGACTCCGAGGGCGCGGGCGGGGACGAGGTCACCCTGGTCACCCACGACTCCTTCGAGGTGCCCCAGGAGGTGCTGGACGCCTTCACCGCGGAGACGGGGTACCGGGTGGAGGTGCTGCGCGGCGGCGACGCGGGCGTCGTCGTCAACCAGGCCGTGCTCTCCCGGGGCAACCCGCAGGGCGACGTGCTCTTCGGCGTCGACAACACGCTGCTCTCCCGCGCCCTGGACGGGGGCGTGTTCGTCCCCCACGAGGCCGCGGGGCTCGCCGAGGTGCCCGAGGAGTTCCAGCTGGACGCCGGCGAGCACCGGGTCACCCCGGTCGACACCGGCGACGTCTGCGTCAACTACGACCGCGGCTACTTCGCCGAGCATGACCTCACCCCGCCGGAGACGCTGGACGACCTGACCGACCCCGCCTACCGCGACCTGCTGGTCGTGGAGAACGCCGCCACCTCCTCGCCCGGGCTCGGCTTCCTGCTGGCCACCGTCGACGCCTACGGCGAGGACGGCTGGCAGGAGTACTGGCAGCGGCTCGCGGAGAACGGCGTCGAGGTGGTCGACGGCTGGGAGCAGGCGTACTACGAGCGCTTCTCTGGCGCCGGCGGCTCCTCGGGCGACCGGCCGCTCGTCGTCTCCTACGCCAGCAGCCCGCCGGCCGAGGTCGCCTTCGGCGGCGGTGAGGAACTGCCGGACGAGGCGCCCACCGGCGTGGCCACCGGCACCTGCTTCCGGCAGATCGAGTTCGCCGGGCTGCTCGACGGCGCCGCCAACCCGGAGGGCGGCCGGGCGCTGCTCGACTTCCTGCTGAGCGACGCCTTCCAACGCGAACTGCCGATGTCGATGTTCGTCAACCCGGTCCGCGAGGGCACCGAGCTGCCCGAGGTCTTCACCCGCTACGGCGCGACCGTGGCGGAGCCCTGGTCGGTGGAGCCCGCCACCATCGCCGAGCACCGTGAGGACTGGGTCGACGAGTGGACCTCGCTGGTCGTCCGTTGAGTCCGTTGAGTCCGTTGAGTCCGTTGAGTCTGATGAGGACGATGAGGACGAGGTTCCCCGGGTGACCCGCGCCCTCGCCGTCCGGCTCGCGCTCCTCGCGCCCCCGCTGGCCTTCTTCGCGCTGTTCTTCGCCTACCCGGTGGCGGCCATCGTGGAGCGCGGACTGCGCCCGGAGGGCGCCTGGCGGCTCGGTGTGGTCGGCGAGGTGCTCACCGACCCCGACCTGGCCGGGGTGCTGTGGTTCACCTGCTGGCAGGCGGCGGCCTCCACCGCCCTCACCCTGGCGCTCGCGCTCCCCGGCGCCTACGTCTTCGCCCGCCTGGACTTCCCCGGCAGGCGGCTGCTGCACGCCGTGGTGGCGGTGCCCTTCGTGCTGCCGACCGTGGTCACCGGAGCCGCCTTCCTGGCGCTGCTCGGCCGGGGCGGGCTGCTCGACGAGCTGTGGGGCGTGCGCCTCGACAACACCGCCTGGGCCATCCTCCTCGCCCACGTCTTCTTCAACTACGCCGTCGTGGTCCGCACGGTGGGCGGCCTCTGGGCCCAGCTCGACCCCCGGCAGGAGGAGGCGGCGCGGGTGCTCGGCGCCGGCCGGTTCGCCGCCTGGCGGCGCGTCACCCTGCCGGCCCTCACACCCTCGCTGGCCGCCGCCGGGCTGCTGGTGTTCCTCTTCACCTTCACCTCCTTCGGCGTCGTCCAGATCCTCGGCGGGCCCCGCTACGCCACGCTGGAGGTGGAGATCTACCGGCAGACCGCCCAGCTGCTCGACCTGCCCACCGCCGCCGTGCTCACCCTGCTCCAGTTCGCCGCCGTCGCCGCGCTGCTCGCCACGCACGGCCGGCTGACGCGCCGCCGGGAGGGCGCGCTGGCGCTGCGCGACGCGGCCACCACGGCGCGCCGGCCGCGCGGCCGGGCCCAGTGGGCGCTGCTCGGTGGCGTCGTGGCGGTGATCACGGTGCTACTCCTGCTGCCGCTCGCGGTGCTCGTGGAGCGCTCGCTGTCCACCCCGGACGGCTACGGACTCGGCAACTACCGGGCGCTGACGGGCACCGAGAGCGGCACCTTCGTCGCCGCGCCCTGGGAGGCGGTGGGTACCTCGCTGCGCTACGCGGCCCTGGCCACCGCGATCGCCCTGGTCGTCGGCGGGCTCGCCGCCGTGGCGCTCACCCGGCGCGCGGGTCGGCTGCTGCGCGGTGTCGACGCGCTGCTGATGCTGCCCCTCGGCACCTCGGCGGTCACCGTGGGCTTCGGCTTCCTGATCGCGCTCGACGAGCCGCCGCTCGACCTGCGGTCCTCCTGGCTGCTCGTGCCGCTCGCCCAGGCGCTGGTGGGCACCCCGTTCGTGGTGCGGGTGCTGCTGCCCGTGCTGCGCGCCGTCGACGACCGGCTGCGGCAGGCCGCCGCCGTGCTCGGCGCCTCGCCGTGGCGGGCCTGGCGCGAGGTCGACCTGCCGCTGGTGCGGCGTGCGCTGCTGGTCGCCGCCGGCTTCGCGTTTGCCGTCTCGCTCGGCGAGTTCGGCGCCACCGTCTTCATCGCCCGCGCCGACGCGCCGACCCTGCCGGTGGCCGTGGCCCGGTTGCTCAGCCGCCCGGGCGAGCTCAACTACGGCCAGGCCATGGCCCTGAGCACCGTGCTGATGCTGGTGTGCACGCTGACCCTGCTGGCCCTGGAGCGGCTGCGCCCCGCCCGCTCCGCCGAGATGCTGTGAGGCCCCCGATGGACCGTGTCGTGGCGGCGGAACGGGACGGCCGGACGGCCGCCCCCGGCACCCCCCTGCTCGAACTCGCCGGCGTGACCGTCCGCTACCCCGGCCGCACCGCGCTGCACGACGTCACCCTCGACGTCGCCGAGCACGAGACGGTCTGCGTGCTCGGCCCGAGCGGCAGCGGCAAGTCCACGCTGCTGCGCGCCGTCGCAGGGCTGGCCGAGGTGGCCGCGGGCACGGTCCGGCTGGCCGGCCGCGACCAGGCCGGGGTGCCGGCGCACCGCAGGGGCCTTGGGCTGATGTTCCAGGACCACCAGCTCTTCCCGCAGCGCGACGTCGGCGGCAACGTCGGCTTCGGCCTGCGGATGCGGCGGGTGCCGCGGCCCGAGGCCGGGCGGCGGGTCGCCGAGCTGCTCGACCTGGTCGGGCTGCCGGGCGCCGAACGGCGGGCGGTGGACGAGCTCTCCGGCGGCGAGCAGCAGCGGGTGGCGCTCGCCCGCGCGCTCGCGCCCCGGCCCGCGCTGCTGATGCTGGACGAGCCGCTCGGCCAGCTCGACCGCCACCTCAGGGAGCGCCTCGTCGTCGAACTCAGGGAGCTGTTCCGCCGGTTGGGCACCACCGTGTTGGCGGTCACGCACGACCAGGGCGAGGCGTTCGCGCTCGCGGACCGGGTCGTGGTGATGCGGGACGGCCGGGTCGCGCAGGTCGGCACCCCGGTCGAGGTCTGGAGCCGGCCCGCCGACGACTTCGTCGCCCGCTTCCTCGGCTTCCGCAACCTGGCCGACGCCACCGTCTGCGACGGCGTGGCCGACACCCCCTGGGGCCGGGTGCCGGTGCCCGCCGGCACCGCGGACGGCCGACACCGGCTGCTGCTGCGGCCCTCCGGCGTCCGGCTCACCCCGGCCGAGGAGGCGCCCCGTGCCCTGGTGCGCGCCCGCACCTTCCGCGGCGACCATGTGCTGCTGCACCTCGCGCCGGAGCGCGGGCCGGCGCTCGAGGCGGCCTGCGCGCTGCGCGAGGCGCCCGCCGAGGGCGAGACCGTCTTCCTCGCCTTCGACCCGGCCGAGGTCGTGGTGTTGCCGGCCGGCGCCGAGACGCGCTGAGACGGCGAAAGTTTCTGTCTGTACGCCCGGGGTCCGGCGAAGTAAATTGTCGAACCGACTCTCAACTCCCCTGAGAGGGGCGCCATATGAGACGGTTCCTGCTCGTGCTGCTCGCTGTCGTCGGCCTGCTTGGCCCGACCGTGGGCTCGGCCGCGGCCACCGAGTCGGACGGTGGGCCGCCCGAGCAGTGGCGCAGTTACTGGGTGGACGCCTTCAACCCCGGCATCTACACCCCCGAGCAGGTCTCGACGCTGATCGACGACGCGCTCGCCGTCAACGCCAACGCGCTGATCGTGCAGACCGCCCGCCGCTACGACTGCTTCTGCAACCGGGCCGTCTACCCGCGCACCGACGCGGCCGTCGACCCCGCGCCGTACGACCCGCTGGACGAGGTCATCGCCCAGGCGCACGCCGCAGGGCTCCAGGTGCACGCCTGGGTCAACGTCAACACCATGTGGAACAGCAGCACGCCGCCGCGCTCGCCCGAGCACGTCTTCAACGAGCACGGCCCCACCGCCCAGGGCGCCGACCGCTGGCTGAACCGCAAGGCGGACGGCACCGAACTCGTCGGCGCCAACGCCTACGTCGACCCGGGCCACCCGGACGCCGTTGCCTACATCGTCTCGGCGATCCAGAGCATCGTCCGCGAGTACGACGTGGACGGCATCAACCTCGACTACATCCGCTACCCGGACGGCAGCGCCCAGACCACCCACAGCGACTGGGGCTACAACGCCGTCTCGGTGGCGCGCTTCCAGCGGGCCACCGGACGCACCGACGTGCCGGCGCCCGCCGACGAGCAGTGGAGCGACTGGCGGCGCGACCAGGTCACCAACCTGGTGCGCCGGATCTACCTCGGCATTTGGGAGGTCGACCCCACCGCCCGGCTCTCCATGGACGCCATCACCTACGGCTACGGGCCGCAGTCCGTGGGCGGTTGGGAGTCCACCCGCACCTACGCCGAGGTGCTCCAGGACTGGGCCGGCTGGCTCGACGAGGGGATCATGGACACCGTCGTGACCATGAACTACAAGCGGAACTGGAACCCGGACCAGGCCCGGATGTTCGCCGAGTGGTCCGAGTTCCTGGCCGACACCCAGGGCGAGCGGCAGGCGGTCAACGGGCCCGCGCTCTACCTCAACTCGGTTGCGGACAGCGTCAGCCAGGTCCGCCAGGCGCTCGCTGAGACCCCGGCGGGCAACACCGCCGCCGGCTGGAGCGGCTACTCCTATGCCAGCCCCAGCCTGGACGCGGCGACGGCCGGCGCCGCCGCCGAACGGCGCCGGCTGGCCGAGGCGTTGACCACCGGCGAGGACGCGCCGTTCGCCGAGCGTGCCGCCGTGCCGGAGATGGAGTGGAAGAGCCGGCCGACCGAGGGACACGTCACCGGCGAGCTGACGCTGCGGGACGGCACCCCGCTGGACGGCGCCGAGGTCACCCTCACCCCGCTCGGCGGCCGGGGCGAGCCGGTCACCGGGCGCTCCGACGGCACCGGCTGGTTCGGCTTCGCGCACCTGGACCCCGGGCTGTACCTGGCGCGGGTCGAGCTGCCCGACGGGGTGGTGGGCGTTCCGCTCAGCACGGTGCGGGTCGGCAGGGGCGCGATCGCCGAGGCGCACTTCCCGCCGTTCCTCGCCCGTCCCTGAGCCTCTCCGCCCTGAGCCGCGCGTCCCCCGGGCCCGCGCGACACGGCCCGACGGCCCGGTCCCGCTGCCTCCCCGGCGGGAACCGGGCCGTCGTGTGTCGTGGTCGGGTCTCGCTAGCCGCCGGCCGGCAGGGCGATCAGCTGGGCGGCCAGCCAGGTCAGCGGCACGAAGACCACCAGCAGCACCGTGAGCCGCAGCAGCGCGGCCCGGCGCAGCATGCCGCGCGGCGCGCCGAGCCGCCGCAACAAGGCCGTGGCCGGCCGGCGGGCGGCCCTGGCCTCGTCGGCCGCGGTGGCCACCGAGGCCAGGGAACAGACCAGCACGATCCCGGTGCCCAGCACCCCCAGCGGGCCGAACTGGCCGAGACCGTCGAGCGAGAACGCCGCGAGCGACGCCGCCACCGCCGCGCACAGCGCGCCGAGCGGCCGGCCCACCCGCCGCGACTCCTCCTGCAGGCCACGACCGGCGAGCAGCCGCACCACCCGGGGGCGGCCGGCGGCCAGCAGCAGGCCGCACAGGTGGACGAGCCCCGGCGCGGCCAGCACGATGCCGGCCGCGATCAGCAGCCAACCGCCCACCACCCCCGGGGCCACCCCGCCCAGCGTGCCGTCGATCGGCAGCCACCCGTCGGTCGCGGCCCGCGGCCGGTCGTCTCCCGCGTAGGCGCTGAGCGCGATGCCGGCCGTGGTCAGCGCCGTGCCCCAGGGCAGCCCGGCGGGCAACGGCACCGAGGGCTCGGCGCGCGCGGCGTCCGCGAGGTCGAGCGAGTCGGGCGGGGGCAGCGGCTGCGGCGCCCGGTCGGACCCCGCCGGCGTCCGCCGCAGGGTGAGCGCGCTGGCGACGGCCGCCGCCAGCGGGACGACGGCGAGCAGGGTGACCGCGGCGGCCAGCGGCAACCGGCCGGCGGGCAGCACGTCGGCCGCGGCGCCGTGGTAGGGCAGCACCTCGGAGGTGTCGCCGCGTAGATGGAGGAAGCACAGCAGACTCATGCAGCTGCCGAGGAGCCCGGCGAGCGCCGTGGAGACGGCCGCGAGCACCGGCATCCGCCCCGGACCGAGGCCCGCCACGTCGAGTCCTGAGCCGCGCCGGCCCACCGGCTCGGCACGGGTCACCGCCATGGCCAGCTGCACGGTGGCGGCCAGCGGCACCGCGCACCAGGCGAGCCGCAGCAGCGCCGCCCGGCCGGCCTCCGGGTGGGCGACCGCGTAGGCCAGCGCGCTGAGCAGCAGGAAGCCGACGCCGCCGGCGGCACACGCGACCAGCAGCCGGCGGCACAGGGCCGCCGGGTGGGCGCCCCGGGCTAGACGGAGACTGAGCATGCGGCTTCCGCGGGCGCGCCCGAGGCGCGGCCGTCCACGAGGGTGAGCGTGCGGTCGGCGAGCGTCGCGACCTCCGCGTCATGGGTGGCCAGCACGACGGTGATGCCGTGCGAGCGCCCCGCGGTGGTCAGGGTGCGCAGCACCTGGGCCCGGTCCGCCTGGTGGAGCGGTGCCGTGGGCTCGTCCGCGAACAGCACGTCGGGCTGGTGGACCAGGGCGCGGGCCAGGGCGATCCGCTGTCGCTGCGCCTGGAGCAGCGCGTAGGGGCGCTTGCGGGCGCACTCGCCGACATCGAGCCGGTCGAGCCACTCGAGCGCCGTGTGGCGGGCCTTGCGCTGGCCGATGCCGGCCAGCAGCAGCGGCAGCGCCGCGTTCTCCCAGGCGGTGAGCTCGTCGACGAGCTGGTGCGTCGGGCCGATCCAGCCGAAGCGGTCACGGCGCAGCCGCTCCCGGCTGGCGGGGGAGAGGGTGTGCACCGGCACGCTGTTGAACCACACCTCGCCGTTGTCGGGGGCCAGCTGCCCCGAGAGGCAGCCGAGCAGGGTGGACTTGCCGCAGCCGCGCGGCCCGGTGACGGCGAGGATCTCGCCTTGCCGGACACCGAGGGAGGCTCCGAGGAGCGCCGGCGAACCGTCGTACGCGTAGTGCAGTCCGCGCGCCCAGAGAATGTCGTTATCGGGTGGGGCCATCGTCTCCGGCACCTCCGGTCGTATCGCCTTAACTCCCCCGACCGGGTGAACGAGCGGTCGGGGAATCCGTCACAGGCACCCCCAGCACGCTGACACAGCCACGCGGGCGGCGGCCGGCGACTCGGCGAGCGGTCGGAAGAATCCTCCGGACGGTGGACAGGACCCGCCCGGCCACGGGAAATCCTTTCTCGTGATGCGGTATGAGGCGTCATTCTTCCGTGAACGGTGCCCCTGGGGTGGTGGATCTTTGGTCTGTGGCGGTGTCGCTCGACCGCCTCATGGGCATAGGCTGAGGTGCCGCAGCCTGATGGACCGGGAAGCAGGAGGGTGTCGTGACCACCGATCCGAGCCGTTTGCGCAACTACATCAACGGGGAGTTCCGGGACGCCGCCGACGGGCGGACCACCGAGGTGGTGGACCCCACCACCGGCGAGGTGTACACGACAGCGCCGCTCTCCGGGCTCGCCGACGTGGACGCGGCCATGGCCGCCGCCGAGGCGGCCTTCCCCGAGTGGCGCGACACCACGCCAGCCACCCGGCAGCTCGCCCTGCTCCGCATCGCCGACGCCTTCGAGAAGCACGCCGACGAACTGCTGGCCATCGAGTGTCGCAACACCGGCAAGCCGCTCGAGCTGACCCGGCAGGAGGAGCTGCCGCCGATGCTGGAGCAGATCCGCTTCTTCGCCGGCGCGGCCCGGATGCTGGAGGGCAAGTCGGCAGGCGAGTACATGACCGGCATGACGTCCTTCGTGCGGCGCGAGCCGGTGGGCGTCTGCGCGCAGGTCGCGCCGTGGAACTACCCGGTGATGATGGCGGTCTGGAAGTTCGCGCCCGCCCTGGCCGCCGGCAACACGGTGGTGCTCAAGCCGTCGGACACCACGCCCGCCTCGGCGGTGTTCGTGGCCGGGCTGATCGGCGAGATCCTGCCGCCCGGCGTGTTCAACGTGGTGTGCGGGGACCGGGACACCGGGCGGCTGATGGTCGAGCACCCCACCCCGGCGATGGTGTCCATCACCGGCTCCGTGCGGGCCGGCATGGAGGTGGCGGCCAGCGCGGCCAAGGACCTCAAGCGGGCCCACCTGGAGCTCGGTGGCAAGGCCCCCTGCCTGGTCTTCGAGGACGCGGACCTGCCGGCGGCCGTCGAGGGCATCCGCGACGCGGGCTTCTTCAACGCCGGCCAGGACTGCACGGCGGCCACCCGGGTGCTGGTGCACGAGTCCGTACACGACGAGTTCGTGGCCGGCCTGGTCAAGGCGGCGGCCGAGGTGCGGACGGGCGACGTCACCGACCCCGACTGCTTCTACGGCCCCCTCAACAACCCGGCCCACCTGGCGAAGGTCGCCGGCTACGTCAAGCGCCTGCCGGCGCACGCCTCGGTCGTCACCGGCGGCCACCAGGTGGGCGAGCGGGGCTTCTTCTACGCGCCCACGGTGATCACGGGGTGCCGGCAGGACGACGAGATCATCCAGGAGGAGGTCTTCGGCCCGGTGATCACCGTGCAGAAGTTCTCCGACGACGCCGAGGCGGTGACCTTCGCCAACGACGTCGAGTATGGCCTGGCGTCGTCCGTCTGGACCAGGGACCACGGGCGCGCCATGCGGATGTCCAAGGCGCTGGAGTTCGGCTGCGTCTGGATCAACACGCACATCCCGCTGGTCGGCGAGATGCCGCACGGCGGCTTCAAGAAGTCCGGCTACGGCAAGGATCTCTCGGCGTACGGGCTCGAGGACTACACGCGCGTCAAGCACGTCATGACGGCGCTCTAGGCGTTGGCCGCGTGCCGCGCCCACCCACCCTCCCCCAGCTAACGCTGGGAGGTGCCCCCACAAGCCGGGCGGGTCGTCGCGCGGCCCGGGCCCGTGCGGCACGGGCCGCGAGGGCCCGGCGCAGCGCGGTTCGACCCACCAACACGCGCGAAGCGCGTGAACGGGCGGGTGGGCGGGGGCAATCCCCGGCGCGGACGCGCCGGATACCCGGCGGCGTAGCCGCCGCGGTGCCTCGGCCCCCGCAGCGCGGAAAGGGCGGGTGGGTGGGGGATAACCCTACGGCCGGTCCAACAGGCGGCAGAGCGTCGTGACGCGGTTCGTCGTCAACGACTCGACGCCGAGTGCGAGGAGACGCCGCATCGTGCGCCGCGTGTCGGGCGTCCACGCGGCGACCCGGTAGCCCTGGGACCTGGCTCGTTCGACCGTGGCCTCCGTGATCAGGCCGAAGCGGAAGTTCAGCCAACGCGGGCGGACTTCGGCGAGGAGCGTGGCGGGTGGGCGGGTCGCGCGGTGCCAGGTGAGGGCGATCTCCGCCGCCGGGTCGGCCTCGCGGACCGCCCGCAGGGCGGTCGGGTCGCCGCAGTAGTAGACGCGGTCGGCCGCGCCGGCGGCGCGGACCGCGGCCAGGGTGGCGCGCGCGGTGGTGGCCGAGCGCTCCGGGAGGTCGATCAGGGTCCGAACCGGCGCGGTGACCGCGAGCGCCGCGGCCAGCGTCGGCACCCCGCCGCCGGTGAGCTCAGCCACCTCGGCCGCCGTGAGCGCGGCCACCGGCCGGTCGTGCCCCCACAGCCGCCTGAGCGTCGGGTCGTGCACCACCACCGGCACGCCGTCCGCCGTGGCGCGCACGTCGAGCTCCACCGCGTCCGCGCCGGCCGCGATCGCGGAGCGGAAGGAGGGCAGCGTGTTCTCCCTGGCCCGGTACGGGTCGCCCCGGTGGGCGACGGCGACGGCGGCGCGGCCGGTCAGCCGGGCCACGCGGCGAGGTATCCGTCGATCTCGGCGGCCAGCCTGGCCTTGCCGACCGGGTCGAGGAACGAGGCGTGCACCGCGTTCTTCGCCAACTGGGCGACGCCGGCCGTGTCGAGGTCGAGCAGGCGTGCGGCGACCTCGTACTCGGTGTTGAGGTCGGTGCCGAACATCGGCGGGTCGTCGGTGTTCACGGTGACCAGCACGCCGGCCGCCACGAGCTCGGGCAGCGGGTGCTCGGCGAGCGAGGGCACGGACCTGGTGGCGACGTTCGAGGTGGGGCAGACCTCGAGCGGGATCCGGTGCTCGGCGAGGTGGGCCAGCAGCCGGGGGTCGCGCGCCGCGTTGATGCCGTGGCCGATGCGCTCGGCGCGCAGCTCGGTGAGCGCGTCCCAGACGGTCTCGGGCCCTGTGGACTCGCCGGCGTGCGGCACGCTGTGCAGGCCGGCCGCGATGGCCCGGTCGAAGTACGGCTTGAACTGCGGTCGCGGCCAGCCGATCTCGGGGCCGCCGAGACCGAACGAGACCAGGCCCTCCGGGCGCAGCTCGCACGCCATCCGCGCGGTGTCCTCGGCGGCCGGCAGGCCGAGCTCGCCCGGGATGTCGAAGCACCAGCGCAGCACCACGCCGAAGTCGCGCTCCGCGGCGACTCTGGCGTCCTCTATCGCCTCCATGAAGGCGACGTCCGGGATGCCGCGCCGCACGGAGGAGTGCGGGGTGACGGTGAGCTCGGCGTAGCGGATGTTCTGCCTGGCCATGTCGCGGGCGATCTCGTGGGTGAGGAGCCGGACGTCCTCGGCGTCCCTGATCAGCTCGACCACGGAGATGTAGATCTCGATGAAGTGCGCGAAGTCCCGGAAGGTGAAGTAGCGTTCGAGCTCGTGGGGGTCCTTGGGCACCGGCGAGTCCGGGTGCCTGGCGGCCAGCTCGGCGACGATCCTGGGGGAGGCGGAGCCGACGTGGTGGACGTGCAGCTCGGCCTTGGGCAGGCCGGCGATGAACGTGGTCAGGTCGGTCGCGGCGGTCGGCTCGGACAAGGTGCCCTCCGGGGTCTCGGTGCGTGGTCATCGTATGTGGCGGGTCCGACGGTCGGTCCGGCGGCGGTGTCGGTGGTGGACCGTAGGGTGTGTCCTGGAGATGTGGAGGTCGTGTGACTGCCGATCAGCAGCCCAACCCGTTCCGGCCGCCGGCCGAGGGCGTGGCTCCCGCGGCGTCGTGGCAGTGGTACCAGAGGCCGGTCTGGCCGCTCCTGCCGCCGCCACCGAGGAATGGCACGGGCAACGCCGCGTTGGTGCTCGGCCTGCTCTCCGTGTTGTTCTGCTGGACGTTCTTCCTGAGCCCGCTGACGCTGGTCCTCGGCGTGCTGGCCGTCATCCTGGGACTCGTCGGCCTGGCGAACGTGCGCGGGGGCCGGGCCACCAACCGGGTGTTCGCCCAGGGCGGGCTGTGGACGGGGGTGGCGGGCACCGCGCTGTCCGCCGTGCTCGTGGCGCTGTTGGCCGGCTGGACCGCCGACTGGCCGACCGAGGTGCGCTCGGAGGCCGGGGCCGACTTCCTGGCCGGGCCCGGCCAGGAGGTGGCGTACGCGGACGGCCTGGCCGTCACCGTGGCCGGGCCGCGTGAGGGCGACCCCGGCCAGCTGCTCGTCATACACGTCACGAACGGCGGCGGGCACACCGTGGACCTGGCCGAGGGCGTGGCGCGGGCCTGGATCGGTGACGAGGCCGCCGGCGTCGTGTTGTTGACCCGGAGCCCCGAGGAGTTGGCGCCCGGCGAGACGGGATCGATCTCCTTCCGGATCGGCGGGACCATGGCCGGGTCGGCGCAGCACGGCCCGCTCGCCCTGGACTACGCGCCGGGCGACGGCTACGACTTCGGCTTCTGGGAGTTCGAGTTGGGCACCGGCGACGGCGGCTCCGGCGCCGACTCGGGGTCCGACGAGTCGGCCCCCGGGGACGACGGCGTCGAGGCGTGACGGGGGGGTGTGACGTGTGACACGGGTGAATTCCGGCGAAGCGGCGTAAGAGTTCGGGCTTCGCGCCCTCCCATCCTCGTGACCCGATCCGGCCCACCGGGGGCCGCGGGGGCGAGGAGGTTCGCGTGAAGGGCGACAGCGGGGGCGCGCGCACGGCCATGGACTGGTTGGCGTCCGCGGCCCCCGAGCCGGAGGCCTGCCGCTGGGAGTGGGAGCGTCACCCGCTGGGGGTGGCGCTGCTCCCGGCCGGTCGGGTGTGGGATGTGCTGGTGGTGCGGGGCGAGTTGGGGTGTCCGACGCTCGAGGTTCTCATCCGGGTGCTCGACCGGCCGGGTCCGGTGCTGGCGGACCGGGGGGACGCCAGGATCGGTTTCTTCGTCCCGCCGGGCACGGCCGGCCGCTGGGTGGGCACCGGGGTGCGGGGCGCCGGCCGGGGCAGCTGGATAGTGGTGCCGCCTCCGGACCGGGCCGCGGGTGGCGTGCGCTGGTTGGTCCCGCCGGACGGCTCGGGTGTGCTCACGGACCCGGCCGTGTTGGAGCTGGCCATGCACGAGGCGGCCGCGACGCTGGCGGACGGGAAGGGGGGCTGAGCGGGGCGAGGGGCGGCCCAGTCACCCCGGAGCGAGGGGGGGAGAGCTCCGGGGCGGTGCCGGCCACTCCCCAACACGGACGGCCGCCACGCCCCGGGGGGTGTGGGGCGGGCGGTACCGGTCCGAAAGGAGTCGCGGGAGTCTGGCTGCTCTCGCTACCGGTCCGACCGTACGACAGGATGACCGGTGCCGGGCCTGGTGCCGCCGGATCCGCATCACTTTTCCGCAGCTTCTTCATCCGGTGCCAGGCCGGGCACAGGCCGCGCCGCCCGCGGGGGCGGCGCGGCCCATCACGCGCTACAGGCCGTCGACCGCCCCCGCCAGCACGTCGAAGGCGCCCTCCAGGACGTCGAGGCCCTCGTTGAGCAGCCCCTCGCCGATGACCAGCGGCGGCAGGAAACGCAGCACGTTGCCGTAGGTGCCGGTGGTCAGCACCAGCAGTCCCTCGCCGTGGCAGGCCTTGGCCAGCGCCGCGGTGGCGGCCGGGTCGGGGTCCTTGGTGCCGGGCCGCACCAGTTCGAGCGCCAGCATCGCGCCCCGGCCGCGCACCTCGCCGATCGTCGGGTGCTTGGCCGCCATCTCCAGCAGCCGTGGCTTCATGATCTCCTCGATCCGGCGGGCCATGGCGGGCAGGTCGAGCTCCCGCATGGTCTCGATGGCGCCGAGCGCGGCGGCGCAGGCCACCGGGTTGCCGCCGTAGGTGCCGCCGAGGCCGCCGACGTGCGCGGCGTCCATGATCTCGGCGCGGCCGGTGACGGCCGCCAGCGGCAGCCCGCCGGCGATGCCCTTGGCGGTGGTGATCAGGTCGGGCACCAGGCCCTCGTGCTCGCTGGCGAACCACTGCCCGGTGCGGCAGAAGCCGGACTGGATCTCGTCCGCCACGAAGACGATGCCGTGCTCCCTGGCGAACTCCGCGATCCTGGGCAGGAAGCCGGGGGCCGGCACGATGAACCCGCCCTCGCCGAGCACCGGTTCGACGACGATGGCCGCCGTGTTCTCCGGCCCGACCTGCTTGCTGATCTGGTCGATGACCTGGGCCGCCGCCTCCTCGGCGCAGCGCTCAGGACCGCCGGGCCAGCGGTAGGGGTAGGCCATCGGCATCCGGTAGATCTCCGGCGCGAACGGGCCGAAGCGGTGCTTGTAGGGCATGTTCTTGGCGGTCAGGGCCATGGTGAGGTTGGTGCGGCCGTGGTAGCCGTGGTCGAAGACCACGACGGCCTGTCGCCCGGTGTGGTAGCGGGCGATCTTGACGGCGTTCTCCACGGCCTCGGCACCCGAGTTGAGCAGGATCGACTTCTTGGCGTGGTCGCCCGGGGTGAGCCTGGCGAGCTCCTCGCAGACCTCCACGTAGCTCTCGTAGGGGGTGACCATCGCGCAGGTGTGGGTGAACTGGGTGAGTTGGGCGCTCGCCCGCCGGACGACGGCCTCGGCGCTGTTGCCGACGGAGGTGACGGCGATGCCGGAACCGAAGTCGATCAGTGCGTTGCCGTCGACGTCCTCGACGATGCCGCCGCCCGCGCGTCGGGCGAACACCGGCATCACGATGGGCAGCCCGTCGGCCACGGTGGCCTGCTTGCGGGCCATCAGCTCCCGTGACCTGGGGCCGGGGATCTCGGTGACGAGCTTGCGCCGCTGGGGGAGGGAGGGGCCGCCGGAGTTTTCCGTCGAGGCGCTCATGAGGGGACTCCTTGTCGCGAAGGGACTGTGTCTCCGGTCACTCCTCGCAGGCTAGGGCCGCCCCCCTCGTTCCCGCATGCTCCGCCACGGAGTGATCGGGGGACGCGGCTGGACGAACTGGCAGGGAAGGGCGGGCGGACCCGCGTGAGGTGCCTAATGGTAATGTCGCCATCAACCGTTAGATCGAGGGGTTGGTCGAGTGACTCGACCGGAGCGGAGGGGCATGTCCGAGCTACGTCAACTGCTGCGGAACCTCGAGGTGTTCGCCGGCGAGCTGCCCTCGTTCGACCCGGCCGCCACTCCCGCCGCGCCCGCCGAGCTGTTCACCGACTGGCTGTTGGCCGCCGTCGACGCCAAGGTCCCCAAGCCGCACGCGATGACGTTGTCCACCGTCGACGAACACGGCGCCCCGCAGGCGCGGGTGCTCATCCTGAAGAACGTGCTCCCCGAGGCCGGCGGCTGGCAGTTCGCCGCCCACCTGGCCAGCCCCAAGGGGCGCCAGCTCACCGCCCGGCCGCGGGCCGCCCTCACCTTCTACTGGCAGCCACAGGCCCGTCAGGTCAGGGTCACAGGACCGGTGGTGGCCGAGAGCCGGGAGCTGAGCGCCGCCGACTTCCTGGCCCGCGGCACCGGCGCCCGCGCCGAGGCGCTGCTCGGCCGGCAGAGCGGCCCGCTGACCCACCCCGCCGAGCGCGCCGCCGCGCTGGCCGCGTCCCGGGCCCGGCTCGCCCGCGAGCCGGACGCCGTGCCACCCGAGTGGACGCTCTACACGCTGCTCGCCGACCGGGTCGAGTTCTGGCAGGGCGACCGCGACCGCGAGCACACCAGGCTCGCCTACCACCGCACCGCCGACGGCTGGAGCAAGGAGATCTTGTGGCCGTGACCCTGGCCGAAGACGGCCTGCGGGACGCCGTGTTCGCCGCCGAGGACCGGCTGCGGGCCCTGCTGCCCGGGCTCACCGACGCCGCGGCGCGCGGGCCGAGCGCGCTGCCCGGCTGGAGCCGCGCCCACGTCGTCTCCCACCTGGAGGGCGTCGGCCTCGCCCTGGCCAGGCAGGCCGAGTTCGCCCTGCGCGGCGAGCGGGTGGACGTCTACGACGGCGGTCGCCCCGCCAGGGACGCCGGCATCGAGGCGGGCGCCCAGCGCGACGCCGACGCGCTGCACGCCGCCCTGAGCGCCGCCCTGGACCGGACGCGGGCCGCCTGGGCGGCCGTCGGCCCGGCCGACCTGGACCGCCCCGTCCGCTACCGCGAGGGCCCGCTGCGCGGCGCCCTGGCGGCCTGGTGGCGGGAGGCGGAGATCCACACCGCCGACGCGCTGCTCGGCCCCACCCCCGCCGACTGGTCCCGCGCGTTCTGCGGCCACGCCCTGGACTTCCTCGCCCCGCGCGTGCCCTCCGGGATCCGGCTCGTGCTGGTCGCCACCGACGGGCCCGAGCGGCGCGCGCTCGGCACCGGCGCGGAAGAGGCGGAAGAGGTGGTGGTGCGCGGCCCGTTGACCGACCTGACCGCCTGGTTCGCCGGCCGCGCCCCGGCGGCGCCACCCCGCGCCGACGCCGGGCGGCTGCCCCAACTCGACCCCTGGCCCTGACCGTTCGCCACCGGAGGAAAGCGGTGGCAGGGACCGGGCGCTGCGTGTCCCGGGTCGTTCGGCATTAGATTGAGCCGCACACCCGTGGCACCCGCGCGGCAGCCCGAGCGGCGAGCGACGGTCACCCGATGGCCTGGTCAGGGGGCTTGGCAGCCGATGAGCACCGAAGGCGCGCCTGACGCGCGCACCGCACGCGAGAACGCCCAGGCGGTCCCACGTCCCAGGGGCGCGCCCCCCATACTGCCGGAGGCTCCCGAGGACGCCGGCCCGCCGCTGGTCCGCTGGCTGCGCTCGCCGCGGCCGGCGGCCGGTCCCGGCGTCTGGCGCACCGGCCACGTCCCCAGGCCCCCAGAGGACCCGGACCGGCTCGGCGACCGCGAGCTGCACGGCACCGCCGCGCTCGCCGCGATCGTCGGCTGGATCGTCTGGTCGCTCTACGCCAACGGCTACCTCGGCTTCGTGCTGTGGCCGCTCGAATGGCTCGGCCTCGACTCCTGGGGCGGGTCCACCGGCGGCATCACCGTCCTCTACCTCTACGAGCTGCTGTTCGCCGCGTTCCTGGTCTACGCCTTCGGTCGGGTCGGCAACGGCCCCGCCCTCTGGCGCCGTTGGCGCCCGGCCGTGCTGCGGCTGCTGACCGGCCGCCCCGACATCGCCCCGCTGCCGCGCGGCGCGGCGCTGCGGGCCACCGCCGCGCTGCTCGCCTGCTACGCCGCCTGGCGGCTCAGCTTCCGCGGCGTCTGGGAGTTCTGGCTCGAACCGTTCTACGCCGTCGTCCCCGACTCCTGGTGGCAGGACGGTGACACCACCGCCTATACCGTTGGCTACAACCTCTACTACGCGCTCTACGCCGCGCTGCTGCTCGCCCTCGCCACCTGGCTCGGCGGTTGGCGCGCCGTTCTGCGCCACTTCCCGCTCGCCCCGCGGCTGCGCCCCGGCGCCGGCACCACCCCCGGGGAGCGCGCCGAACTGGCCAGGCGCGCCGACTTCACCGAGCTGCGCGCCGCCGGCGCGAACCGGGCCGCCGAGCGGCTGGCGGCCGATCTCAGGGACGGCCGGATGAGCGACCTCGACTACGCCCGCATCGAGCACGCCTGGCGCCTGGTGCGGGCCCGCCCCACCGCGCTGCCCGCCTTCGACGACGCCGCGGCGGCCGAGGGCGCCGCCGCCTTCACCCACCCGTCGGGCGCCCGCGACCTGCCGGCCAGGACCGCGGAGCACGACCTGCTCACCCGGCAGGTCCGCATCGGCCACGCCCCCGACGAGGACCGCAACCCCTACGAGTACCGGGGCGAGGCCGTCGCCCTCGACCCGACCGTGCTCGGCACCTCGCTGCTGGCCGTCGGACCGCCGGGTTCCGGCAAGACAGGCCGGGTCATCAGGCCCGTCGTCGAGGCCCTGTGCCTCCAGGCGCTCACCGGCCAGGCCGCCGTCGTCGCCGTCGGCACCGCGCGCAGCGGTCTCGGACCCGACAGCGCCTTCGACATCGTCGTCCGCGTCGGCGACCCGGCCAGCACCCACCAGCTCGACCTCTACGGCGGCGCCGCCGACACCGACGAGGCGGCCACGCTGCTGGCCGAGGCGCTGGTCGGCGGCACCCGCGCCGACCCGGGCGAGGCGGCGGCCGCGCTGATCCAGCTGATCGGCCCCTACCAGGCCGCCTACGGCCAGCTCCCCGGCGTGCCCGAACTGCGCGCCATGCTGGACGGTGCCCCCGCCCTGCTGGCCACCCTCCGCGAGGACCTGGCCCTGGCCGGCGCCGCCGACCAGCAGCGCGACCTGGACGCCAGGGTCCGCCAGGCCCAGCGCCCCGACGACCTCGGCCCGCAGCTCGCCGACCGCCTCGCCCTGCTCGACCGGGCCGGCTTCTCGCACCCCGGCCGGGCGCCGGCGTTCTCGCTGAGCTCCCTCACCCACCCGCTGCGGGTCCGCGTCGACCTGCCGGCCGGCGGTCACGCCGAGGCCGGCCGCGTCATCACCCGGCTGCTGCTCGCCCAGTTCACCGCCGCCGCCGTCACCCGCCCCGACCGCTCGCTCTTCGCCTGCCTGGTGCTGGACGACGCCACCGCCGCGGTCACCCGGGGCACGGTGCGCGGCCTGACCCAGCTGCGCCCCAACAACGCCGGCGCCGTGCTGGCCCTGCGCACCCTGGACGACGTCCCGGCCGAGCTGCGCGCCGGGCTGCTGGGCGCGGTCGGCTGCCGGATGGCGTTCTCCGGGATCACCACCTGGGACGCCGAGCACTTCGCGCGCGCCTGGGGCACCGCGTGGACGGAGGACCAGGAGACCACCCGCACTCCGGACCGCACCGGCGGCATGGTCAGGCGGCTGGTGCGTGGCGTGCGCCGGGCGTTCACCGGCCGGGACACCACCACGGAATCGGTCACCGTGCGGCGGGTGGAGCGGGAGCGCTGGTCGGCGTCCGAGCTGGCCCACCGCGTGCCGCCCCGGCACGCGGTGGTCTCGATGACGAGCGTGGCCGGGGAACCGAGCCCTCCGGTGCTGGTCCGCCTCGGCTGACCGGCCGCCGGGCGGGCCGCGCGACGGTGACGGAAACTCGCCGTTGCCGGCACGTGCCCCTGGGACGCGCCATCGGACGCATATGCCAATCGCTGTACGGTGATGGTACGTGTTGCTCTGGCTGCCCAAGGTGATGCATGCGCCCGACCCTCGCCTCCCTCGTCCAGCACACCGCGCTCAAGCTCGGTGTGCTCTGTGGCGAGGACCGGCTCGAGGCCGAGGTGCGGTGGGCGCACGCCAGCGAGCTCGCCGACCCGGTGCCCTGGCTCGACGGCGGTGAGCTGCTGCTGACCAACGGCCTCAAGCTCGCCGTCCACGACCCGGGGGAGATGCGGGCCTACGTGTCGCGGCTGGCCGGCGCCGGCGTGGTCGGTCTCGGCTTCGGCGTCGGCGTCAGCCATCCCGAGGTGCCGCCGGCCCTGCTCGGCGCGGCCCGCGAGTCCGGCCTCCCGCTGCTCGCCGTGCCGCGGCCGACGCCGTTCATCGCCATCAGCAAGGCCGTCTCGGCCGCGATAGCCGCCGAGCAGTACCGGTCGGTGACGGCGGGGTTCGCGGCCCAGCGGGAGCTGACCGGCGCCGCGCTCTCCCCTGGCGGGCAGCGCGCGCTGCTGGAGCGGCTGGCCGGCCAGGTGGGCGGCTGGGCCGCGCTCTACGACCTCACCGGCGCCGTCACGGCGGTCGCGCCCGGCTGGGCGGCGCGCCGGGCCGCCAAGGCGGCGGCCGACGTGCGGCGCCTCGCGGACCGGCCGGCGCCGGCCAGCGTGGTGACGGCGGGCGAGCCGGACGACGACCGGGTCGAGTTGCAGTCGGTGGGCACCGGGCAGCTGCCGAGATCCGTGCTGGCCATCGGCACGGCCACGCCGCTCGGCCCCGCCGAGCGGTACGCGGTGCAGGCGGCCGTCGCGCTGCTTACCCTCACCACCGAGCGATCCCGCGCCTTCCAGGCGGCGGAGGCCCGACTGGGCGGCGCGGTGCTGCGGATGCTGCTGAGCGGCGAGCCCGACCACGCCCGCACGGTCGCGGGCGAGCTCTACGGCGGGCTGCTCGACGCCCCGCTGCGGGTGGTGGTCGCCGAGGCCGACGCCGGGTCGAGCGCGCTTGAGGACCTGGGCCTGGTGGTGGAGTCCGCCGCGGCCAGGGCCGGCGAGTCGGTGCTCGCGGTGGCCGACGGCGCCGACCTGGTGCTCCTGGCCGCGGACGGCGGCGCGGCCGTCGCGGCCCTCGTGGACCACGCGCGGGCCGAGCCGCGTGGGCGGGCCGACGGCCTGGTGCTCGGCGTCTCGGAGCCGACCGGGCCCTCGGCCGTTGACACCGCCTACCAGCACGCCAGGGAGGCGCTGCTGGTCGGTCGCCGGCGGGGCCGCACCCTGGTGGAGCACGACCACGTCGCGGACGGCTCCATCGTGCCGCTGCTGGCCGACGAGGCGGTGCGGGCGTTCGCGGACGGCATGCTGCGCTCGCTGCGCGACCACGACCAGCGGGGCCGGGGCGACCTGCTGGCCTCGCTGCGGGCCTGGCTGGCCCGGCACGGCCAGTGGGACGCGGCGGCGGCCGACCTCGGCGTGCACCGGCACACGCTGCGCTACCGGATGCGGCGGGTCGAGGAGATCCTCGACCGGTCGCTCGACGACCCGGACGTCCGCATGGAGCTCTGGCTGGCCCTCAAGGCCAGCGGCTGACCACCGGCCTCTGGCCGGCGGAGCCGCCGCCGGGCGGCGTCCGCTACGAGTACGACGCCACCGGACGCGTCACCCTGCGCCAGCG
>NZ_JBHXFJ010000060.1:0-46560 GCF_042722465.1 Streptomyces sp. NPDC127098 | reverse complement strand
TTTGATTCCGCAACGAACCTCACTCCCCCCCTACAGAACCACCCGCTCCCCGCCCGCCGCCGCCGGGGCCGGGCGGGTGCCGCCGCCCCACGCCCGATCCCGCGGCCACGCCCGTTACGCGCGGCGCTTGCCCGCTCCCGGGCGGGTGACGCGGAAGGCGATGAACGCCAGCAGGGCGATGGCGACGCCGACCAGCACCACCTTGGAGTACACGGATACCAGGTCGGTGACGCGCTCCCAGTCCTCGCCGAGGCGGTAGCCGGCCAGGACGAAGAGGGAGTTCCAGATCGCGCTGCCCAACGTGGTGAGCAGCAGGAACGTGGAGACCCGCATCTTCTCGACGCCGGCCGGTACGGAGATCAGGCTGCGGAAGATGGGGATCATCCGGCCGAAGAAGACGGCCTTGGCGCCGTGCTTGGCGAACCAGGCCTCCGTCTTCTCGATGTCCGAGACCTTGACCAGCGGCAGCTTGGCGGCGATGGCGATCAGCCGCTCGCGGCCGAGCAGCGCGCCGACCCAGTAGAGGGCCATCGCGCCGACGACCGAGCCGATGGTGGTCCACACCAGTGCGGCCCACAGGCTCATGTTCCCCTGGCTCGCGGTGAAGCCGGCCAGCGGCAGGATCACCTCGCTCGGCAGCGGGGGGAACAGGTTCTCCAGGGCGATGGCGGCGCCGGCGCCGGGGGCGCCGAGCGCCTCCATCATGTCCGTGGCCCAGCCGGCTATGCCGCCGAGCTCTTCGGACGACTCGGCCGAGGCGGCCAGTAACACGGGTGCGGTGGATTCGATCACGGTAAAGACCGTACAAAATCTGCCGGGCGGCCCGCGATGCGGGCCGCCCCAAAGCACGGGTGAGGAAAACCGCAGTACGCCGGGGTCGTGGCGCCGGTTAGCGTGACGGCATGAACGAGGCCCTGCGCCGCTGGCTGCGCGCGGTGGCCGGCCTGGCGGAGGGCGGCGCGACCGGGCTGGCCGTGCTCCCCCTGACACCGCTCGTCGCGGTGAGTCTGCTGCCGCCGCTGCCGGCGTGGCGCCGCCGCGTGGTGGCGGCCGCCGGGCGTCTCGCCGACCTCGAGCGGGCGCGGCTCGCCCGGTTCCTCGGCGAGCCGGCGCCGACCGGCGCGCCGGGGCCCGGCGCGTTCGGCTATGTCGCGGCGCGGCTCGGCCCCGCCGTGCTCGGGGTGCTGGTGCTGGCCGCGCTGCTGGCCGGCGTCGTCTACTCGTCGATGCTGCTGTGGCTGTGGTTCGTGGCGCCGGACGATCCCGTCACGGTTCTCTCCTCCGGGGTCGGCGGGGTGCTGCTGCTGTTCCTCGCGGTCCACGGGGTGCTGGCCGTCTCGGCGCTCGAGGTCCAGCTGGCGCGGCGGTTCTTCGGGCCCGGCACGCAGCAGGCGATGCAGCGGCGGATCGACGAGCTGGCGGCCAGCAGGGCCGGCGTGGTGGAGGCCGTGCACGACGAGCGGCGGCGGATCGAGCGCGATCTGCACGACGGGGTCCAGCAGCGTCTGGTGGCGCTCGGCATGCTGCTCGGCCGGGCCCGCCGCCATGGCGCCGACGCGGACCACGCCGACGAGTTGCTGGCGCAGGCCGTGGCCGAGACCCGGCTGGCGCTGGCGGAGCTGCGCGAGGTGGCCTGGCGGGTCTATCCGGCGGTGCTCGACGAGGCGGGGCTGCCGGCCGCGCTCGAGTCGGTCGCGGAGCGCGCCCCGCTGCCGGTCGTCCTGGCGTACGCGGTGCCCGAGCCGGCGCCGCGCGCCGTGGAGACGGTGGCGTACTTCGTGGTGTCGGAGGCGGTGACCAACGCGGTGAAGCACTCGGGCGCCGGGCGCGTGACGGTCCGTCTGGAGCGGGACGGTGACCGGCTGACGGTGACCGTCACGGACGACGGGAAGGGCGGCGCCGACCCGGGCGGCGGCGGCCTCACGGGGCTGGCCCGCCGGGTCGCCGCGCTGGACGGGGTGCTGGGGGTGGCCAGCCCGCCGGGCGGCCCGACGACGGTCAGGGCGGAGCTGCCGTGCGGGTGATGCTGGCGGACGACTCGACGCTGCTGCGCGAGGGCCTGGTGCGGCTGCTGACCGAGGAGGGCCACGAGGTGACCGCCTCCGTCGGGGACGCCGAGGCGCTGCTCGCCGCCGTGGACCTGGACCCGCCCGAGGTGGCCGTGGTCGACGTGCGGATGCCGCCGACCCACACCGACGAGGGGCTGCGGGCCGCGTTGGAGATCCGCCGGCGCCGTCCCGAGGTCGGGGTGCTCGTGCTGTCGCAGTACGTGGAACGGCGGTACGCCGCCGAGCTGTTGGGCGGCGGCCCGGAGGGCGGGGTCGGCTACCTGCTGAAGGACCGGGTGGTCGAGGTGGACGAGTTCCTCGACGCGCTCGCCAGGGTGGGCGCCGGGCGGACCGCCTTCGATCCCGAGGTGGTGCGCCGGCTGCTGGCCCGCAGCTCGCACGTGGACCCGCTGGCCCGGCTGACGCCGCGGGAGCGCGACGTGCTGCGGGAGATGGCCGAGGGCCACACCAACTCGGCCATCGCGGCGCGGCTCTTCGTCTCCCGCAGCGCCGTCGAGAAGCACATCAACGCGATCTTCGACAAGCTGGAGCTGCACGGCGGCGCCGGCTACAGCCGCCGGGTGCTGGCGGTGCTGCGCTATCTCGACTCCTGAACCGCCTGAACCGTTATCAGCGGTGTGCGCCGGTTTTGACCCCGTTCCGCCGGGTACGAGCAGGAGTTCAGAAACCCGGGCGCACCACCGAGGGCGACCCGGGCGACCTGACCGACGACGAAGTCCCGGAAAGGATGGCGCACATGGACGCTTGGGGCCTGCTGGCAGGCCTGATCGCCTACACCCTCTGTTCCCTGGTCGCCGCGCGCGCCGCCTTCGCCGTGCAGCGCTCCCGCCTGATCGCGCAGGAGCCCCTGTGGCACCACGGCCAGGACCCGGTGGAGAGCTTCGAGAGCCACGACAGGTCGAGCGCCGCCACGGGTGCTTTCCTCTTCGGAATCGCATGGCCACTGACCGTGCCGGGGTACTGTGTCTACCGCTGCGCCACCTTCGTGATCACCGCGCGTCCGCGGGAGACCGACCACGAGCGCGAGCGCCGCGCCCAGCAACTCCAGCGGCGGATCCACGAGCTCGAACGGTCGCTTGACATGCCATCGCTCGACGAACGGCCCCACGATCCGTCCGTGCGGAGGGCTGTCACGACTCACGTTCCATCCGATGGCGCGCAACCACGCGTCACCCCCTGAAGGTCTATGTCGGCATGAAGATTTCCTTCCTCCTCCATAACGGCTATGGAATCGGAGGAACCATCAAGACCACGTTCAACCTGGCCGAGGCGCTCGCCGAGCGGCACGACGTGGAGATCATCTCGGTGTTCCGGCACCGGAAGGTGCCGAACTTCCCGCTCGACGAGCGGGTGCGGATGCGGCACCTGGTCGACCTGCGCACGGAGAAGGAGCACCCCCGGCACGTGCGGCCGGCCCGGGTGTTCCCCGCCTCGGAGTACCGCTACCCGCAGTACAGCGAGTTGACGGACGAGCGGATCGAGGAGTGCCTGGCGTCGCTCACCTCGGACGTCGTCATCGGCACCCGCCCGGGGCTGAACGTGCACCTGGCGTTGCAGGGCCCCCGGTCCGCGGTGCGGATCGGGCAGGAGCACCTGACGCTGAAGACCCACCCGCCGGCGCTGCGCAACGAGTTGCGCCGGGCCTATCCGCGGCTCGACGGGATCACCACCGTCACCGAGGCGGACGCCGAGGCCTACCGGACCCGGATGCGGCTGCCCGGGGTGCGGCTGATGGCGCTGCCCAACAGCATCCCCGAGCCGTCGATCCCGCCGGCCGACGGCGACGCGAAGATCGTCGTGGCGGCGGGCCGGCTGGTGCGGTCCAAGCGGCACGAACTGCTGGTGCGCGCCTTCGCGCGGGTGGTCGCCGAGCGCCCCGACTGGCAGCTGCGGATCTACGGCAACGGCGACCAGGAGGAGCCGCTGCGCGAGCTCGTCAACGAGCTCGGGCTCTACAACAACGCCTTTCTGATGGGCAAGGCGACGCCGATGGACGGCGAGTGGGTCAAGGCCTCGATCGCGACCGTCACCTCCAGCTTCGAGCCGTTCGGGATGACGATCGTGGAGGCGATGCGCAGCGGCCTGCCGGTGGTCAGCACCGACTGCGAGTACGGGCCCGCCGAGATCATCAGGGACGGCGAGGACGGCCGTCTGGTGCCGGTGGGCGACGAGGAGGCGCTGGCCGGGGCGCTGCTCGACCTGATTCGCGACGACGCGTTGCGGCACCGGATGCGCGCGGCCGCGCTGGAGAACTCCCGGCGTTACGACCCGGTGCCGGTGGTGGCGCAGGCCGAGGCGCTGTTCGAGGAGCTGCTCGAACGGAAGCGTTCGCTGCGCGGCAGGCTGCGGTTCCGGGTGCCGGCTCCGGCACACGTGGCGCACACGGTGCGGGATCTGGCGATGGCGGCGGCCATCACCACGGTGCGAGGGCTGCGGAAGGTGCGGCGATGAGCGAGACGGTGACCGGGGTGCTGGAGGAGACCCCCCACGCGGACTGCCGGGCGACGGCCGACGGGGTGCTGACGCTGGACCTGGCGCTGCCCTCGCTGACGGCGCCGCCGAGCCTGGAGCTGCGGCTGCGGGCCAAGGAGGGCGAGCAGCCACGGCACGCGCTGCCGGTGGAGTCGGCCGGCGCGGACGGCCGGTGGCGGGCGGTGCTCGGCGCGGAGCCGGTGCTGGCCGAGGGCCGGTGGGACCTCTACCTGCGGGTGGCGGAGGACGGTGACTGGCGGCGGGTGGCGCCCGGGGTGCGGGACCTGCGCGCGCTGCTGGCGCGTGAGCCGGCCGCCGTCGAGGGCCCGTTGGCGGTGCGGGTGCCGTACCGCACCAAGGACGGCTGGTTCGCGGTCCGTGCCTGGCTGCGGCCGGCGCTGGCCGAGGCGGGCCCGATCACGGTGTCGCCCGAGGGCTCGATGACGGTGCGAGCCCGGCTGCTCGGCGCGAAGCCGGGGCGCGGCGCGGCGGCGGTGGTGAAGCTGCGCGGCGGCGGCAAGCGGGGTCCTGCGCGGGAGGCGGAGCTGGTCGACGAGGGCGCCGGGGTGTTCTCGTTCACCGTGCCGTACGCGGAGTTGGTGGCGGAGGAGTCGGCGGAGGCGTCCGCGGTCTGGGACGTGTCGGTCCGGCCCGCGACCAGGGCGGCCCGGGTGCGGGTGGCGCGGCTGCTGGACGACGTCGCCGACAAGAAGGCCGTGTTCGTCTACCCCGCGACGCGGGTGGGTGAGGCCACCGTCCAGCCGTACTACACGGTCGACAACGACCTCGCCGTCCGCGTGGACCGCCAGGACCGGGCCTAGCCGGAGGACCGCCGCCCGCGCCGGAGCAGCCGGCCGTGGGCGGCCTCCTCGTGGGTGACGACGTAGCAGTCGAAGTCCTCGCCCGAGCCCTGGACGATGGCCGTGGCGATGCTGCGGTGGAACAGCGCGCCGAGCCGGCCGCGGCGGGTGGCGCCGATGACGATCTGCGACGCGTTGTGCTCGCGGGCGAAGTCCAGCACGGCGGCGGCCGGGTCCTCCGCGGTCACCTCGTGGTAGCTGCCGCCGGCGCGCTCCACCAGGGCGCGCTGACGGTCGAGCAGTTCCGGCGCGGCGCCGGCGAGTCCGTCGGCGCGGACGACGTGCACGGCGAGCAGTTCGCCGCCGGCGCCGCGCGCGACGATCCGTTCGGCGCGGCGGACCAGGGTGTCGCCCTCCGGCCCGCCGGACAGCGCGACCACCACCCGCTCCCTGGCGGCCCAGGGGCGGTGGATGTGCGCCTCGGTGCGGTAGCGCTGGAGCGCCTCGTCGACCCGGTCGGCGGCCCACAGCAGGGCGAGTTCGCGGAGCGCGGTGAGGTTGCCGACGCGGAAGTAGTGGTTGAGGGCGTCGTCGACCTTCTCCGGGGCGTACACGAAGCCGTCGCTCATCCGGCGGCGCAGCGCGTCGGCCGACATGTCGACGACCTCGATCTGGTCGGCGGCGCGCACCACCGCGTCCGGCACGGTCTCGCGCTGCCTGACCTCGGTGATCCGCTCGACCACCTCGTTGAGCGACTCCAGGTGCTGGATGTTGACGGTGGTGAGGACGTCGATGCCGGCGGCGCGCAGCTCCTCGATGTCCTGCCAGCGTTTGACGTTGCGTGAGCCCGGCACGTTGGTATGGGCGATCTCGTCCACCAGGGCCAGGTCGGGGCGGCGGCGGAGCACGGCGTCCAGGTCCATCTCGGTGAACGGCGCGCCCCGGTGGACGAGAGTGTGGCGGGGCACGGTCTCCAGGCCCTCGGCCATCAGCCGGGTCATGCGGCGGCCGTAGTCCTCCATGAAGCCGATGACGACGTCCACGCCGCGGCGGCGCTGGCGGCGGCCCTCGGCGAGCATGGCGTAGGTCTTGCCGACGCCGGGGGCGGCGCCGAGGTAGACGCGCAGGGTGCCGTGGGCCATCGGCCGGTCACTCCCTTCCGTCGAGCCCGGCGAGGGCCAGGTTGAGTTCGAGGACGTTGACGCGTTCGGCGCCGAGGAAGCCGAGTACCCGGCCGCCGGTGTGGTCGGCGACGAGCTGGCGGACCCTCCCGGGGTCGAGGCCCCTGGCGTCGGCGACCCGGTCGGCCTGGAGGCGCGCGTAGTCGGGCGAGATGTGCGGGTCGAGGCCGCTGCCCGAGGCGGTGAGCGCGTCGGCCGGGACCCGGTCCGGCGGCACGTCCTCGGTCCTGGCGACGGCGGCCCGGCGGCGGCCGACCTCCGCCGCCAGCGTCGGGTTGTCGGGGCCGAGGTTGCTGGCGCCGGAGGCGAGCGGGTCGTAGCCGTCGGGTCCCGCGGCGGACGGGCGGGGGTGGAACCAGTCGCGTCCGGTGAAGCGCTGGCCGATGAGGGTGGAGCCGACGGCGCGCCCCTGGTGGTGGGCGAGGGAGCCGTCCGCCCGATGGTGGAAGGCGAGTTGGGCGACGCCCCAGACGGCGAGCGGGTAGAGGGCGCCGAGCAGCACGGTGAGGAGCAGCAGCAGCCGCAGTCCGGCGGCGGCCTGTCTGAGCAGCTGTCGGGTCATGGCGGCGGTCACCGGATCCCGGGCAGCAGGTGCACGACGAGGTCGATCAGCTTGATGCCGACGAAGGGGGTGACGAGTCCCCCGAGGCCGTAGACGGCGAGGTTGCGGCGGAGCATGGCGGCGGCGCTGGTGGGCCGGTAGCGGACGCCGCGCAGGGCGACGGGCACCAGGGCGACGATGACCAGCGCGTTGAACACGACGGCGGAGAGGATCGCGGACTGGGCGCTGGCCAGGCCCATCACGTTGAGCCGGTCGAGCTGCGGGTGCACGCCGGTGAACATGGCGGGGATGATCGCGAAGTACTTGGCGACGTCGTTGGCGATCGAGAAGGTGGTCAACGCGCCCCGGGTGATGAGCAGTTGTTTGCCGATGGCGACGATCTCGATGAGCTTGGTGGGGTTGGAGTCGAGATCGACCATGTTGCCGGCCTCCTTGGCGGCCATGGTGCCGGCGTTCATGGCGACGCCCACGTCGGCCTGGGCGAGCGCGGGGGCGTCGTTGGTGCCGTCGCCGGTCATGGCGACGAGGCGGCCCTCGGCCTGTTCGCGGCGGATCAGCTCCATCTTGTCCTCGGGCGTGGCCTCGGCGAGGTGGCGGTCGACGCCGGCCTCGCGGGCGATGGCGGCGGCGGTGGCCGGGTTGTCGCCGGTGATCATCACGGTGGAGATGCCCATCCGGTGGAGTTCGGCGAAGCGTTCCCTGATGCCGGCCTTGACGATGTCCCGCAGCCGGATCACGCCGAGCACCCGGGCGGGCTCGCCGGGGGTGCGCTCGGCGACCAGCAGCGGGGTGCCGCCCTCGCCCGCGATGGCCTCGACCAGCGGCCCGATGGTGTCCGCCGGCCGGCCGCCCTCGGCGCGCACCCACTTCATGACGGCCGTCGAGGCGCCCTTGCGGATCCGGCGGCCGTCGCGCAGGTCGACGCCCGACATGCGGGTGTGCGCGGTGAACGGCACGAAGGTGACGTCGGTGACCCGCCCCTCCTCGCGGCCGCGCAGCCCGTAACGGTTCTTGGCCAGCACCACGATGGAGCGGCCCTCGGGGGTCTCGTCGGCGAGGCTGGAGAGCTGGGCGGCCTCGGCGAGCGCGTGCTCGTCGACGCCGGTGACCGGGATGAACTCGGTGGCCTGCCGGTTTCCGAGGGTGATGGTGCCGGTCTTGTCGAGCAGCAGCGTGTTGACGTCGCCGGCCGCCTCGACCGCGCGCCCGGAGACGGCGATGACGTTGCGCCGCACGAGGCGGTCCATGCCGGCGATGCCGATGGCGGAGAGCAGCGCGCCGATGGTGGTGGGGATGAGGCAGACCAGCAGCGCGGTGAGCACGGTGAGGGTCTGCTGGCGGCCCGCGTACGCGGCCAGCGGCTGGAGGGTGGCGACGGCGAGCAGGAAGACCAGGGTGAGGCTGGCCAGCAGGATGTTGAGGGCGATCTCGTTGGGCGTCTTCTGCCGGCTCGCGCCCTCGACCAGCGTGATCATCCGGTCGAGGAATCCCTCGCCTGGCCTGGTCGTGACGCGGACGGTGATCCGGTCGGAGAGCACCCTGGTGCCGCCGGTGACGGAGCTGCGGTCGCCGCCCGACTCGCGGATGACGGGCGCGGACTCGCCGGTCATGGTGGACTCGTCGACGGACGCGACGCCCTCGACCACCTCGCCGTCGCCGGGGATCAGCTCCCCGGCCTCGACCACCACGAGGTCGCCGACGGCCAGTCGGGGGCCCGGCACCCGCTCCTCGCCGCCGTCCGGGCGCAGCCGGCGGGCGACGGTCTCCTTCTTGGTGCGGCGCAGCGCCTCGGCCTGGGCCCGGCCCCGGCCCTCGGCGACGGCCTCGGCGAGGTTGGCGAAGAGCACCGTGACCCACAGCCAGGCGGCGATGGCGAAGCCGAAGAAGCTGGGGTCGACGATCGCGGCGACGGTGGTGACGAGTGAGCCGATCCAGACGACGAAGACGACGGGCGCGCGGACGGTGTGGCGCGGGTCGAGCTTGCGGGCCGCGTCGGGCAGGGCGGCGGCGAGCTGGCGCGGGGTGAACTCGCCCCGCCGGCGCGGGTGGTGGGTCACCTGAGCCCCTCCGCGAGCGGTCCGAGGGCGAGCGCGGGGAAGAAGGTGAGGCCGGTGACGATGACGGCGACGCCGGTGAGCAGCCCGGCGAAGACGGGCCGGTGGGTGGGCAGGGTGCCGCTGGAGACGGGCACCCGCTGCTGGGCGGCGAGCGAGCCGGCGAGGGCCAGGACCAGGACCATGGGCAGGAAGCGGCCGAAGAGCATGGCGAGTCCGAGGGCGGTGTTGTAGAAGGTGGTGCCGCCGGCCAGCCCGGCGAAGGCGCTGCCGTTGTTGTTGGCGGCGGAGGCGAAGGCGTACAGGGCCTCGGACAGGCCGTGCGGCCCGGGGTTCAGCAGGGCGTCGCGCGGTCCCGGGAGGGCGAGGGCCAGGCCGAGGCCGAGGAGCACGGCGAACGGCATGGCCAGCACGTAGAGGGCGACGAGGGTGATCTCGCGCTGGCGGATCTTGCGGCCCAGGTACTCGGGGGTGCGGCCGACCATCAGGCCGGCGATGAACACGGCCAGCACGGCGAGCACCACGAGCCCGTAGAGCCCGGAGCCGACGCCACCCGGCGAGATCTCGCCGAGCAGCATGTTGACGAGCAGCACGCCGCCGCCGAGCGGGGTGAAGCTGTCGTAGGACGCGTCGGCCGCGCCGCCCGAGGTGGCGGTGGCGGAGTGCCCGAAGAGCGCCGAGTTCCAGACGCCGAACCGCTGTTCCTTGCCCTCCAGGGCGGCACCGACCTCGCGGGGGACCGTGCCGTGGTGAGTGGTCTCGAAGACGGTGGTGAGGGTGAGTCCGGCGACCCACAGGGTGGTCGCCACGGCGAGCAGCGCCCAGCCGTGCCGGGTGGAGCCGACCATCCTGCCGAAGGTGCGGGGCAGGGCGCTGGGGATCAGCAGCATCAGGAAGATCTGGAGCAGGTTGGTGAGCGCGGTGGGGTTCTCGTACGGGTGGGCCGAGTTGGCGTTGAAGTAGCCGCCGCCGTTGGTGCCGAGCAGCTTGATGGCCTCCTGGGAGGCGACGGGCCCGCGCACGATGGTCTGGCTGCCGCCGTCCAGGGTGGTGAGGGTGTGGGCGCCGGCGAAGTCCTGGACCACGCCGCCGGCCGCGAGCAGCAGCGCGGCGACGAGGGACAGCGGCAGCAGGACGCGGACGACGGAGCGGACCAGGTCCACCCAGAAGTTGCCGAGTTCCTCGGTGCGTTCGCGGGTGAAGCCGCGGATCAGGGCGACGGCGACGGCGAGTCCGGTGGCGGCGGAGAGGAAGTTCTGCACGGCCAGGCCGGCGAGCCCAGCGAGCTGGCCCATGGTGGCCTCGCCCGCGTACCACTGCCAGTCGGTGTTGGTGACGAAGGAGACGGCGGTGTTGAACGCGCCGGAGGGCGGCAGCCCGCCGTGGCCGAGGGAGAGCGGCAGCACGCGCTGCAGCCGCAGCAGCGCGTAGAGGAACAGCACGGAGACGGCGGCGAAGCCGAGCAGCGAGAGGGCGTAGACCGTCCAGCGCTGCTGGGCGGCGGGGTCGACGCGGACCAGCCGGTAGACGAGGCGTTCCACGGCGAGGTGGCGCTCGGAGCGGTAGACCCGGGCGAGGTGGTCGCCGAGCGGGACGTGCACGGCGGCGAGCGCCAGCACCAGGACGCCGATGGCGAGCAGCCCGGCGAGCGTGTCGCTCACGAGAACCACTCGGGGAAGAGCAGGGCCAGTACCAGGTAGCCGGCGAGCGCGACGGCGACCACGAGGCCGACGATGTTCTCGGCGCTCACCTGCGCGCCACCCCCTTGACGGCCGCCGCCAGCAGGGCGAAGGAGACGACGGTCAGGGCGATGTAGGCCAGGTCGGGCATGGGGACCAGCATGTTGCGCGGTCCACGCGGCGCCCGGCGACCACACGCGGGGATCCACCCGAACGGCGGATCTACCGCGGCCTGGTCCAGTCGTCGGCGAGCCGGCAGAGGGTGTCGAGCGCGGCGGTGACGCGCCGGGTCTCGCCGGTGGTGAGCAGGTCGGCCTGGAGGCCGGCGTAGGCGTTGTTGAGCAGGGTGGCCCTGACCAGCGCCTCACCCGGGTCGAGGCCGCGCAGTTCGAGCGCCCGGGCGACGAAGCGGGCGCGGCCCGCGACGAAGGCGGGCGGGGAGCCAGTGAGCCGGCCGGCGGCCGCGAGCCCCTCGATCTCGTGGACGAGCCGGGTCCTCGGCAGTTCCTCCTCGCTCAGGTGCCGGTCCCAGGCGTCGCGGACGATCGCGCCGATGCCCACGGCCGGGTCGGCCCAGCCAGGCGTTGCGGCCAGCGCCTCGTGCTGCCGTTCGTCGAGCCGGTCGAGGACGGCGCGCAGCAGGGCGTCCTTGTCCTCGAAGTGGTGGGTGAGCACCCGGGTGGAGCGGCCGAGGGCGGCGGCGAGGGTGCGCAGCGAGAACGTGGCGAGGCCGGTCTCGGCGAGCCGGTCGATGACGTCGTCGACGAGGCGCGCTCGCCGCGCGGGGTCGGCGGTCCGTGCCATGCGGCACAGCCTAGGTGTCACGGTGTTCACGACGGAACGCCAGGGCGGTGGAGCCGTCCGGCGCCGTGCTCCCGCGTGGCGCTCGCGCACGCTTACGGGTGCGGGCCGGGTTCGCCGTTCCCCAGGAAGGCCAGGATCGCGCCCGCGACACCGCCCGGGTCCTCGTCGTGCACCCAGTGGCCGCGCCCGGGGAAGGTCACGAGCCGGGTGTCGGGCCGGCGCGCCGCCATCTCCCGCGCCAGCGCGGACGGCAGCACGGTGGATTCCCCGCCGTGCAGCAGCAGCGCGGGGCAGGTGGAGCCGAGCCAGTCGGGCCACCAGTCGCCGAGCAGCGCGCGCTGGGAGCGCAGCAGCGTCTCGGGGTCGAACGACAGGCCCCAGCCGTCGGGGTGTTCGGCCGCGCTCTCCAGGAAGTAGTCGGCGACCTGGCCGACCCGCTCGGTCAGCAGCGCGCGCAGCTCGGCGAGGCCGGCGGCGCGCCGTGGCCAGTCGCGGGTGTCGAGGACGGGCGGCTCGTTGCGGGCCGGTCCTTCGATGACGACGAGTCGGCTGACGAGGTCGGGGTGGTGGGCGGCGAGCCGGTAGGCGACGTTGCCGCCCATGGAGTGGCCGAGCACGGGCGGCGGCCCGGCGCGGAGGTGGTCGGTGAGGAATGCGGCGGCGTCGGCGAGGTACGCGTCGGGACGCACGTCGGCGACGGGCGTGGCGCTGCCGTGGGCGCGCTGTTCGAGGGCGATCACGCGGTGCGCCGGCGCGAGGCGGGCGGCGAGCGCGGCGAGGCCGCGGGCGCGGCCGAAGTGCCCGTGCAGCGCGAGCAGCGGGGCGCCCGGGCCGCCGAAGTCCACGTACGAGAGGTCGGTGCCGCGGACGGTGACGGGATGCGCGGTGGCCATGAGGCATAAGGGTAACAGTCGTTACCCTTACGCCTTGGGCGGCCGGATGCCGGACGCGTCCGAACGCGGTTCCATGGAGGAGGGCGCCGACCGGGAGGAGGCACCGGATGCTGTACGACGACCGGATCGCGGCGGGGCGCCGGCTGGCGCGCGATCTCGCGGGGCTGCGGAAGCGGGACGTGGTGGTCCTCGGGCTCCCCAGGGGCGGGGTGCCGGTGGCCGCCGAGGCGGCCCAGGCGCTGGGCGCGCCGCTCGACGTCGCCGTGGTGCGCAAGCTGGGCGTGCCGTTCCAGCCCGAGCTGGCCATGGGCGCCATCGGCGAGGACGGCGCCCGGGTGCTCAACGAGGACGTGGTGCGCACCGTGCGTGTCTCGGACGCCGAACTGTCCGAGGTGGAGGCCGCCGAGCGGGTCGAACTCGACCGGCGGGCCCGGGAGTACCGGGGCGGCGGCGGGCGCGTCTCGTTGGCCGGCCGCACCGCCGTCATCGTGGACGACGGCATCGCCACGGGCGCGACCGCCCGCGCCGCCTGCCGCTCGGCGCGGGCCCGCGGCGCGGCGCGGGTGGTGCTCGCGGTCCCGGTCGCGCCACGCGACTGGCGCGAACGGATCGGTGACGACGCGGACGAGTTCGTCTGCCCGGAGACGCCGGCCGAGTTCGTCGCCGTCGGTCAGTTCTACGAGGCGTTCGAGCAGACGAGCGACGCCGAGGTGATCGCCTGCCTGCGCGGCGGCGACCGCCGCGAGGTGACCATCGACGCGGGCGAGGGCGTCCGGCTGCCCGGCGAGCTGACGCTCCCCGAGGGGGCGCGGGGCGTGGTCGTCTTCGCGCACGGCAGCGGCAGCGGCCGGCTCAGCCCACGCAACCGCTTCGTCGCCGAAGCGCTCAGCGGCGCGGGCCTCGGCACCCTGCTGTTCGACCTGCTGACGCCGCGTGAGGAGCCCGACCGAGCCAACGTCTTCGACATCGGCCTGCTGGCGGCCAGGCTGCGCCGTGCCACCGAGGCCGTGCCGGACGACCTGGCGGTCGGCTACTTCGGCGCGAGCACCGGCGCGGCCGCCGCGCTCTGGGCGGCCGCCGAACCCGACTCCCGCGCCACGGCCGTCGTCTCCCGGGGCGGCCGCCCCGACCTGGCCGACGCCCGTCTCTCCGCCGTCACCGCCCCCACCCTCCTGATCGTCGGCGGCTCCGACCCGCAGGTGCTCGAACTCAACCGCTCGGCGCGCGAGTCGCTGCGCGGCGAGAGCCGGCTGGCGGTGGTGCCCGGCGCCACCCACCTCTTCGAGGAGCCCGGCGCGCTCTCCGAGGTGGCCGAGCTGGCCCGCGACTGGTTCCTCGACCACCTGCCGCCACGCGGCCGCTAGGCCGGGCCGCCGCGAGATGCGAAAGGAATATTGCGCAACTTTCCCTTCGGGTTGTACGGTCGTCGCATGACGGCCAAGGAGACCCGCCACCTCACCGATCTCGGCGCCCTCAAGGCGTTCGGGCATCCGCTCCGGCTGCGCCTGTACCGGGCGTTGTGCGTGGCCGACGCCGCCACCGCCTCCCAGCTCGCGGAGGAGGTGGACGAGACGGTGTCGCTGGTCAGCTACCACCTCAGGAGGCTCGCGGCGCACGGCCTGATCGAGGAGACCGAGAGCCCGCGCGGGGACGCGCGCGAGCGCTGGTGGCGGCGGGTCTCCGAGCACGTCAGCGTCCACGACGACGCCGTCGACGACGCACCCGAGGCCGCGGCGGCCCATGCCGCGCTGATGCGCACCATGTTCCGCCAACAGGTCGAGATGCGTGAGCGCTATCTGGACGAGCGGGCCGCCTGGGGCCCCGAGTGGCGCCAGGCCGACTTCGACAGGGAGTCGCTGCCTCGCCTCACGCCCGCCGAACTACGCGAGCTCGCCGAGGAGTTGCGGGAGCTGACCAACCGCTGGGAGGACCGCGCGCGGGCCGCCATGGCGGCCGGCGACACCGAGGGCCGGGAGAGCGTGGCCATCCATCTCTACGGCTTCCCGTTCCGTGGCGCGTGAGAGGCGGGGACCCGTGCACCCGGACGCCCACCTGGCCATCCACCGGCTCGGCGCGCACCAGCCGCGCCCACCCCACCACCCGGTTCGCCGGCCCCGCGCGGTGCGCGCCACCGTGCGGGCGCGCGTCGGCTGGGCACTGGTCGAGGCCGGGCTCCGACTGGTGAGCGTCCGGGGATCGGTCGCCGAGGACATCTCGCGGTAACGCTCCCGAAGGACCCTTGACACCTCGCCCGCCGAGTGCGACCGTTTCGACAGTTCAGATCAGACATCTGATGTCTGATGTGTCGTCGTCGCGCCCAACGGAGGGCTTTCGCCATGTCCATTCCGGACGATCTCGCCGAGCAGCTGCTCAACGCCATCATCGACGGCACGTACCCGCCGGGCTCGACGTTGCCGCCCGAGGCGGAGCTGGCCGAGGCGTCCGCCGTCAGCCGGCTGACCGTGCGGGAGGCGGTCAAGCACCTGCGCGCGCAGAACGTGGTGCGGGTCGTCCGCGGCCGTGGCACGTACGTGAACCCGCCGGACCGGTGGACCGCGCTGGCTCCCGTGGTCAAGGCGGCCTCGCGCGGCACCGGCGGCGGCCTGTCCGAGGCGCTGATCGAGGCCAGGCGGCTGATCGAGAACGGCGCGGCCGAGCTGGCCGCCCACCGCCGCACCGAGGACGACCTGGCCGAGCTGCGCGAGCACCTGGCCACCATGCGGGCCGCCGCCGAGACCGGCGACACCGAGCAGTTCGTGCAGGCCGACATCGACTTCCACGACGTCGTGCTGCGCGCCTCGGGCAACCTCTTCGTCCCGCTGCTCTTCGAGCCCTTCGGCGCGCTGCTGGCCCAGGGCCGCCGCGAGACCTCCGCCGTCCCGCGGATCAGGGCCAACGCCATCGACCACCACGAGGCCGTGCTCGACGCGCTCGCCACCGGCGACCCCGAACTCGCCCGCCGGGCCATGAACGCCCACATGAACCAGACCGCCGACGACCTGCGCACCCACGTGCTCAAGCCCGCACAGCCCTGACGCCCCTCCGCCCCCCGCCCCTCCGACAGGAACGACGCACCATGCCCCACCCGACCCCCGAGGCGGACGTCCTCGGCGGCCTGCCGCCGGTCCGCGCCATAGCCGCGGCCCGGGTCGCCGACCGCATCGCCGGCGGCCCCCGCCTGGTCGTGCTCGACGACGACCCCACCGGCACCCAGACCGTCGCCGACGTGCCCGTCCTCACCTCCTGGGCCGTGGACGACCTCCGCTGGGCGCTGCGCCAGCCGGGCACCGCCTTCTTCGTCCTCACCAACACCCGCAGCCTCGCCCCCGCCGACGCCGCCGAGCGCAACCGCCAGGTGGTCAGGGCGCTGCGCGCCGCCGCCGAGGCGGAGGGCGGCGTCCGCTACGTGCTGGCCAGCCGCGGCGACTCCACGCTGCGCGGCCACTTCCCGCTGGAGACCGACGTGCTGGCCGAGGAGCTCGGCGGCGTCGACGGCACGGTCCTCGTCCCCGCGTACGTCGAGGCCGGCCGGCTCACGATCCGCGGCACGCACTGGATGCGGGTGGACGGCGGCCTGCTGCCGGTCGGCGAGAGCGAGTTCGCCAGGGACGCCACCTTCGGCTACCGCGCCTCCGCGCTCCCCGACTGGGTCGAGGAGAAGAGCGCGGGGCGCGTCCGTGCCTCCGAGGTGCTCACCATCACCCTCGACGACCTGCGCACCGGCGGCCCCGCGCACACCGCCGGGCTGCTCCGCACCCTGCGCGACGGCGCCACCGCCGTCGTGGACGCCGAACGCGACGACGACCTGCGGACCCTGGCCCTGGCGCTCGCCGCGGCCGAGGAGGCCGGATCCCGGCTCCTCTACCGGGTCGGCCCCTCGTTCGTCAGGGCACGCGCCGGACAGGCCGGCCGGCCCCCGCTCACCCCGGCGGCGCTGCCCAGGCCGGCCGGCGCCGCGCCGCACGGGCTGATCGCCGTCGGCTCGCACGTCTCGCTCACCACGCGGCAGTTGGCGCGGCTTCGGGAGCGCGGCGGGATCGCCGAGTTCGAGCTGGCGGTCGACACGCTGCTCGACCCCGAGCGCCGCGACGCGCACGTGGCCGCCGTCGCCGGCGCCGCCACCGCCGCGCTGGCCCACGCCGACGCCGTCATCCACACCAGCCGCACCCTGGTCACCGACGCCGACGCCGACGCCAGCCTCGACATCGCGCGCCGCGTCTCGGCGGCCCTCGTCGACACGGTCCGCCAGGTCAACGCGGCCCGCCGGCCCGCCTTCGTGGTGGCCAAGGGCGGCATCACCTCCAGCGACATCGCCACCGAGGGCCTCGGCATCGACCGCGCCTGGGCCCGCGGCACGCTGCTCCCCGGCATCGTCTCGCTCTGGGAGCCCGTCGCGGGCCCGGCCGCCAACACCCCCTACGTCGTCTTCGCCGGCAACGTCGGCGACGACGACGCCCTCGCCGACGCCGTCGACCTGCTCAGGAACGCGAAGACATGCTGATATCCGGAACCGACGCCCTGCGGCGGGCCGCCGCCGAGGGCCACGCCCTGCCCGGCTTCGTCGCCTACAACCTGGAGACCGTCCAGGGCATCACGGCCGCCGCCGAGGCCGCCGGCCGCCCGGTGCTGATCCAGGCCGGCTCCAGCCCCTTCAAGCACGCCGGGCGTGACGCCCTGATACGGCTCGCCCTGGACGCCGCCGCCGCGTCCGACGCCCCGCTCGGCGTCCACCTCGACCACAGCCGCGACCTGGACGAGATCACCGCCTGCCTGAGCGCCGGTTACACCTCGGTGATGGTCGACGGCTCACACCTGCCGTTCGCGGAGAACGTCGCCCTCACCCGCGAGGCCACCCGCCGCGCCCACGACCACGGCGCCTGGATCGAGGCCGAACTGGGCGCCATCGCCGGCGACGAGGACGTCTCGACCGACGCCGACGCGCGCGGCGCCGCCATGACCGACCCCCGGCAGGCCGCCGAGTTCACCGCCGCCACCGGCGTCGACGCGCTGGCCGTCGCCGTCGGCAACGTACACGGCTTCACCCGCGACCCCGTCCGCCTCGACCTCGACCGGCTCGCCGCCATCCACCGCGCCGTGCCCGTGCCGCTGGTGCTGCACGGCGCGAGCGGCCTGCCGGAGGCCGAACTGCGCGGCGCCCTCGCCCGCGGCGTCGCCAAGGTCAACGTCAACGCCGAACTGCGCCGCGCCTACCTCACCGCGGTCCGCGACCGGCTGCCGGACGCACTGCCCGACTCCGACGCCGTCGCCGTCTGGGCCGCCGGCCGCGACGCCGTCCGGGACGCCGCCCTGCGCGTCATCCACCAGCTCTCCCCCGCCTCCTGAACCACCACCCACACCTTCCGGAAGACCGTCATGCCCACTGCCACCCCCCGCGTCGCCGTGCTCGGCCTGGGCGCCATGGGACTGCCCATGGCCCGCAGGATCGCCACCCGACTCCCCGTCACCGTCTACGACGTCGCCGCCGACCGCCGCGCCCTGCTGGCCGCCGAAGGCGCCCGCGACGCGGCCTCCCCCGCCGACGCCGCCCACGACGCCGACCTCGTGCTGCTCGCGGTCCGCGACCGCGCCCAGCTGGACGCCGCGCTGTTCGGCACGGACGGCGCGGCCGGCGCGCTGCGCCCCGGCGCGACCGTGATCCTCACCAGCACCATCGGCCCGGACGCCGCCCGCGAGACCGCGGACCGGCTCGCCGAGCTCGGCGCGCACACCGTGGACGCGCCCGTCAGCGGCGGCCCGGTGCGCGCCAGCGAGGGCGACCTGCTGATCGTCGTCGGCGGCCACCCGGCGGCGCTCGACACCGCCCGACCGGTTCTCGACCTGCTGGCCTCCACCCTCACCGTGGTCGGCCCGCGCCCCGGCGACGGGCAGGCGCTCAAGGCCATCAACCAGCTCCTGGCCGGCGTGCACATCGCTGCCGCCGCCGAGGCCGTCGCGCTCGCCCGCGGTCTCGGACTCGACCCGGCCACCGTCGTGGAGAGCCTGCGGCACGGCGCCGCCGGCTCCTTCATGTTCGCCGACCGGGGCCCGCGCATGGTCGAGACCTACGCCGAGGGCCCGGACCCCGAGGTGAAGTCGCGCCTCGACATCTTCGTCAAGGACATGGGGATCGTCACCGACGTCGCCAAGTCGGCCCACGTGCCGGTGCCGTTGGCGGCGGCCGCCGAGCAGCTCTACCTGCTGGGCGAGCGCGCCGGCCTCGGTGCCCGCGACGACTCCTCGGTCGTGACGGTGCTCTCCCCGAGAGGGGCCACGGGCGATGAGTGACACCGGCCTGCTGCTGACGGCCGCCGGCGGCGTCGCGGCCCTGCTCCTGCTGATCATCAAGGGCCGCGTCCAGCCCTTCGTCGCCCTGGTCGTGGTCAGCGTCGCCGTCGCCCTCGCCGCGGGCGTGCCGGCCGACGAGCTCGTCTCCACGGTCGAGGAGGGCATGGGCTCCACCCTCGGCCACATCGCCACCATCATCGCGCTCGGCGCGATGATCGGCCGGCTGATCGAACTCTCCGGCGGCGCCCACGCGTTCGCCCGCTCCCTGATCGACCGGTTCGGCGCGAGACGGACCCCGCTGGCCCTCACCTCGGCCGGCTTCATCCTGGGCATCCCGGTCTTCGTCGAGGTCGGCATGATCATCCTGATGCCGATCGCCTACGGCGTCGCCCGCACCTCGCGCAGGCCGCTGCTGGTCTACGCGCTCCCGATGTGCGCCGCGCTGCTCACCGTGCACGCCTTCCTGCCGCCCCACCCAGGCGCGGTCGCGGTCGCCGAGACCATCGGCGCGGACCAGGGCCTGGTGCTGCTGATGGGCCTGCCCATCACGGCGATCGTCGTCGCCGTCGGCTACCTGATATCCCGACGGATCACCCGCCGCGAGTACCCGATGGACCCCGCGCTGCGGGCCTCCGTCTACGACGCCGAGGAGACGGCGACCGACGGCACGGACGGCGAACGCCCGCCCTCCTTCGGCATGGTGCTGACGCTGGTCGTCACGCCCATCGCGCTGATCCTGCTGGGCACCCTGGCCGAGAACTTCCTCGCCGAGGGCTCCTACCCGCGCGCCGTCCTCACGGTGCTCGGCGCGCCGCTGGTCGCCCTGCTGGTCGACGTCGCCCTGTGCGGCTACTTCCTCGGCATCCGGCGCGGCTGGGACCGCGCCAGGGTCGGCGAGGTGATGGCCTCGGCGGTGCCGGGCGTGGCGATGGTGATCCTGATCGCGGGCGCCGGCGGCATGTTCGGCAAGGTCCTGGTCGCCAGCGGCATCGGCGACGCCGTCGCCGACCTCCTGGACAAGACGGGCCTGCCGGCGCTGGCGCTCGGCTTCCTCATGACCATGGCCCTGCGGGCCGCCCAGGGCTCCACGACGGTGGCCCTCATCACCACGGCGGGCATCCTGACGCCGCTGCTGGAAAGGGGTGACCTGTCCACGGCCCAACTCTCCCTCGTCGCCCTGGCGATGGGCGCCGGCGGACTCGCCGTCTCGCACATCAACGACGCCGGCTACTGGATGTTCACCCGCCTCACCGGCCTCGACGTCTCCGCCGGCCTACGGACCTGGACGGTCCTCACCACCCTGATGGGCGCGACGGGCTTCGCCCTGACGGCGGCGGTCTGGCCCCTGCTGTAGCGATGCCGCCCCTCACGGCCGCAGAAAGCGACGCAGCTTCGTCAACGGCCACGTGTTGATGACCTCGGCCGGCGTCAGCCAGCCCCGCTGGGCCGTCGCCACCCCGAACCGCACGTTGGCCAGCTCCGAGACCGCGTGCGCGTCGCTGTCGATCGCGAAGCGGACGCCGTGTCGCCGCGCCAGCAGCACGTGTTCGTCGCGCAGGTCGAGCCGTTCCGGGTGGCCGTTGACCTCCAGCGCCGTTCCGGTGCGCGCGCAGGCCGCGAAGACCGCGTCGAGGTCGACGTCGATGCCGGCCCTGCGGCCCAGTTTCCGTGTCGTCGGGTGGCCGATGACGTTGACGTGCGGGTTCTCGATGGCCCTGATGAGGCGGCGGGTCTGGGCGGCGCGGTCGAGGCCGAAGTGGGAGTGGACGGAGGCGACGCACAGGTCGAAGCCGGCGAGGAAGTCGGCGGGCCAGTCCACCTCGCCCTCCGGGTCGATGTTGAGCTCGGTGCCGTGCAGCAGCCGCAGCCGGCGCCCGTACCGGTCGGCGAGGGCCCGCACCCGGTCCCGTTGGGCGAGCATCTTCTCGCTGGTCATCCGCTGCATCTTCAGCTCGGGCGCGTGGTCGGTGACGGCGTAGTAGGCGTAGCCCCGCCGCGCCGCCGCCTCCACCATCTCCTCCAGCGACGCCAGGCCGTCCGTCAGGTCGGTGTGCGTGTGCAGGTCGCCGCGGAGGTCGTCCTCGCCGACCAGCGTGGGGAGTTCGCCGCGCTGGGCGGCGGCCACCTCGCCGCGGTCCTCGCGCAGGGTCGGCGGGATCCACGGCAGGTCGAGGTGGGCGTAGACCTCCTCCTCGGTGCGGGCCGGCAGCGGCTTCTCCCGCTCGGCGTCGAAGACGCCGTACTCGGAGAGCTTCAGGCCCTTGCGCTGCGCGATCTCGCGGGTGCGGATGTTGTGCTGCTGGGCGCCGGTGAAGTACTGGAGGCCGGCTCCCCACGAGTCGGGCGGCAGCACCCGCAGGTCGATCTGGAGGCCCTTGGCGGTGCGCACCGACGTCTTCTTCAGCCCGTGCACGACGACCTCGGCGGCGGTCGGCAGCTCGGTGAAGGCCGTCATCACGGCCTCGGCGTCCTCGTCGGGGGCGGCGACCAGCACGTCGACGTCGCCGATGGTCTCCTTCATCCGCCGCACCGAGCCGGCGTAGGCGCACCGCTCGCAGCCGGTGGCGGCGACGAGTCCGGCGACGGTCTCCTCCGCGATCCGCAGCGCCTCGCCCAGCAGGATCCGGCCGCCGGAGGCCCGCATGAGTTCGACGCCGTGCAGGATGTTGTCGGCGGCCTTGGGGCCGAAGCCCTTGAGCCCGGTGAGCCGGTCCTCGTGGACGGCGGCCACCAGTTCGTCGACGGAGGCCACCTTCAGCTCGCGGTAGAGGGTCATGGCCCGCTTGGGGCCGAGGGTCGGGATGGACATCAGCTCCCGGACGCCGGGCGGCACCGTGGACCTGGTCTCCTCGATCGCGGCCACGTGCCCCGTGCTCAGGTATTCGGCGATCTTGTCCGCGATGGACTTGCCGACGCCCGGGATGCCCTTGAGCGCCTTGGCGTCGAGCCCCGACACGTCCTGCGGGAAGCCGCCGACGGCGCGTGCCGCGCGCTCGTAAGCGCGCTGCTTGAACGCGTCCCCGCCGGTGATCGCGATGAGGTCGGCGTACTCCTGGAGCAGCGCCTCGACCTCCTCGTTCGGCCGAGCCATGGGTTCAGTCTAGGAAGCGGGGCGCGCCCCGGCACGGCGAGCGGTCGCGGCCACGGCGCGGGGCGGCGCGCCGCGGCACGAGGAATGGCCCGGCCGGTCGCGGGTACTCGGCGCCGGTCAGTGGCACAGGGGGCCGAGGGTGAGGTGGTGACCCGTGCGCGCGACCTTCGTTCTGGGGCGGATCGCCGGCATCAGGATCGGGGTCAACTGGAGCGTCCTGGTCATCTTCGCGCTGATCGCCGCCGTGCTGGCCGCCGGCCGGCTGCCGGCCGACTACCCGGGGCGCGGCTGGGTGATCTACACCCTGGTCGGCATCGGGACCTCCGTCGTCTTCTTCGCCTCGCTGCTGGCGCACGAGTTGGCGCACGCCATCCTGGCCAGGCGCAACGGCGTCGAGGTCGACGACATCACGCTGTGGCTGCTCGGCGGGGTGACCCGGATGCGGTCCGAGGCACCGACGCCGGGCGCCGAGTGGCGGATCGCGGGCGTCGGCCCGTTGGTCAGTCTGCTGCTCGGCGGCGTCTTCGTGCTGCTGACGTGGCTGTTGCACGCCACCGGGGCGTCCGGGCCGCTGGTGGAGGGCGCGGCCTGGCTGGCCACCATCAACATCCTGCTGGCGGTCTTCAACGTCATCCCGGCCGCGCCGCTGGACGGCGGCCGGCTGCTGCGCTCGTTCCTGTGGTGGCGCACCGGCGACCGGCTGCGGGCGACCAACGGCGCGGCGCGCGCCGGACAGGTGTTCGGCTGGCTGCTGGTGGGTTTCGGGCTCTGGGCCTTCCTGTGGAGCGCGTCGTTCTCGGCGCTGTGGCTGGCGCTCGTCGGCTGGTTCCTGGTGCTCGCGGCGACGGAGGAGGCCAGGCAGGCCAGGCTGCGGGAGCTGCTGTCCGGGGTGGCGGTCCGGGACACGATGACGCGGGATCCGGTCACGGTGCCGTCCCGGGAGACGGTCGGCGAGTTCCTGTCCGGGGAGGCGCTGGCCGGCCGGCACGCGGCGTTCCCGGTGACCAGGGACGACAGCGGCGAGGACGGCCACGCGGTGGGGCTGCTGACGATGGACAGGGCGGAGCGGGTGGAGCAGGACGAGCAGGGCAGGACCACGGTCGGCGACATCATGCTGCCGCTGGACGAGACCCAGGTGAGCCGGCCGGACGAGCCGCTGTCCGAAGCGCTGACCAGGATGACGCCGGGCCCCGAGCACCGGCTGCTGGTGCTCGACGACGACGGCCACCCGGTGGGCATCGTCTCGCCGGCGGACGTCGACCGCACGGTGCGGCGGGTCGCGGCCGACCACGGTGGCGGCCGGGGGTGAGGTGGGTCAGCCGGCGGCGCGACGCTGGTCGGCCAGCCAGCGGTCCGCCCCGGCCGGATCGCCGAGGCCGGGGCGTCACTGGCGCTGGTCGAGCGCCCGCGCGCGGCGCACGCCGCGCACGGCGCTCAGTAGATGTCCGCCTCGCGGGAGGTGGCGGCGATGCCGTTGGCCCCGTTGAAGAGCCGCTGGCCCCAGGAGGTCAGCTGCGAGGCGTTGAAGCCGGTCACCAGGTCCAGGTACTCGACCCCGCCGCTGTTCCCCGACCACGACCAGCCGAGGTAGCCGATCCGCAGCTGCTGCGCGGTCGCCATGATGGTGTCCTCGTCCGGGTTGCCGTCCGAGTGGTTGTGTCCGAACTCGCCGACAACGATGGGGAGTCGGGCGTTGACGAACGCGTTGAGGTAGTCGCGCACCTCGGCCGCCGTGTCGTAGACCCCGTACATGTGGACCGAGAAGAGCGTGTTGCGGTCCGGGTCGGAGTTGAAGACGGCCTGCGCGTTGGACCGCATGGTCCCCGACCAGTCCTGGCCCCAGTTGGGCGCGTCCACCATCAGCGTGTGGTCGAAGCCGGCGTTACGCAGCCTGCTGATCGCGTTCCGCGTGTCGGCTGTCCACCCCGCGGCGTTGTTGTTGCCGTAGGGCTCGTTGCCGATGTTGATGACGACGTAGTTCTCCTGGCCGGCCAGCGCGCTCTGCACGCTGATCCAGTAGTCGGCGGCGCGGCTGAGCGAGACGGCGCCCGACTGCTCGCCGTAGCCGGTGGTGTCGTGCGCCTCCAGCACGCAGATCAGCCGGTTGGCCTTGCAGAGGTTGACGACGTTGGTCACGTCGGCGGCGTCGTTGCGCGTCCAGCGGTCGCCGGTGGAGAGCACCACCCGGACCGTGTTGGCACCGAGCCGCTTGATGTCGGCGAAGGAGTTGGTCTGCGAACGGAACCAGGTGTGGGCGTGGTTGACGCCCCGCATCACGAAGTCGTTGCCCGTCGACTCGACCAGCCGGCCGTTGCTGATCCGGAGGCCGACGGCGGCCGTGTCGACCGGCTCGGCCTGGGCGGCGCCCGGACCGCCGAGACCGATGAGACCGATGAGGGCCGCGAACGCGGCCACCACCAGAGCGCCTGAGCGCGTGCGTGCTTTCATGGCCTGCTCCTCGAGGAGATCCGTCCCGTGGGACTCCAGTGTTTGGGAGCGCTCCCAAAGCCCATCAGGCCAGCCTGTCCGAGCCATGTCAACCCACGCGACCCATCGAGCCCCGGACGAACCTCAGCACCAACGCGCGGCGGGGGCGCCGACGGGCGCCGCCCACCCCTCGCCGCTCACGCCCGGCCCCGGCCGCCCACCAGGGCGGGCAGCAGGCCGGGGAACGCCGCCTCGAACTCCTCGCGGCGCAGCGCGTTCATCCGGGACGTGCCGACGTAGTACTGACGGATCAGCCCCGCTTCGCGCAGCACGTGGAAGTGGTGGGTGGCGGTGGACCTGCTGACCGGCACGTCGAAACCGCCGCAGCTGATGTCCCGGTCCGAGGCGTAAAGATCGGCGACGATCCCCCGGCGCACCGGGTCGACCAGCGCCTCGAGCACCTGCTGCAGGCCGATCGCCCCGACCTCCGGATGGGGCGGGACCCGCTCCCGCCCGTCGCGCCGCGTTCTCACCACGCCGCCATGGTACGACGTTCATCAAAGTTTGACAGCCATCGTACTTATGGGCTTGGCTGAGGCGAGGACACGGTGAGCCGGCGACACGGCGACGTTCGAGAGGGATGAGGCGCGATGACCGCGACGGCGAGGACGGTACGGTTCCACGAGCTCGGCGGTCCCGAGGTGCTGCGCGTCGAGGACGTGCCGGTCGGCGACCCGGGCCCGGACGAGCTGGCGATCCGCGTCGACGCGATCGGCCTCAACCGGGCCGAGGCCCTGTTCCGCGCGGGCCACTACATCGAGGACGTCAGGGAGTTCCCGGCCCGGCTCGGCTACGAGGCGGCGGGCGTGGTCGAGGCGGTCGGCGCGGGCGTGACCGGCTTCGAGGTGGGCCAACCCGTCAGCGTGGTCCCGGCGTTCTCGCTCAACGACTACGGCGTCTACGCCGAGCGCGCCCTCGTCCCGGCGGCGGCCGTGCTGCCGCGCGCGGCGGGGATCGACGCGATCCAGGGCGCCGCCGTGTGGATGCCGTACGTCACGGCGTACGGCGCGCTGGTCGAGGTCGGCGGGATGCGGGCCGGCGACACGGTGCTGCTGACGGCCGCCGCCAGCAGCGTGGGCCTCGCCGCGATCCAGCTCGCCCTGCGCGTCGGGGCGGTGCCGATCGCCACCACCCGCTCCCCGGCCAAGCGGGCCGCCCTGCTGGAAGCCGGCGCCGCCGAGGTGATCGTCACCGGCGAGGAGGACGTCGTCGAGCGGGTCACCGAGTTGACCGAGGGCCGGGGCGCCGAGTTCGTCTTCGACGCGGTGGCCGGCCCTGGCGTGGTGGACCTGGCCCGGGTGGTGGCCCCCGGCGGCACGCTCTTCCTCTACGGGGCGCTCAGCGGCCAGCCGACGCCCTACCCGGGCTTCCAACTCGGCATGCCGGCGCTGAACATCCGCACCTACACGCTCCACGAGACCACGAGGGACGCCGAACGCCTGCGCCGCGCCGAGGCGTTCGTCACCTCGGGGCTGCGGACCGGGGCGTTCCGCCCCGTGGTGGACCGCGTCTTCCACGGCCTGGACCAGATCGTCGAGGCACACCGCTACCTGGAGGCGAGCGCCCAGGTCGGCAAGATCGTCCTCACCGTCGACCACGACGGGCCCGGCGAAAACCCGTTGGCGGACCGCGGCGGCCGCTGCTAGCTTGCTGGCGGCCGTGCGAGAGAACGAGGAGGTGGTACCCGTGACCGCGATATCGACATGGGTGCTCCCCTCCGGGGTCACGGTCGGGCGATAGGTCGTCCGGGAGCGCCGTTCAGCGCACTCCCGAAAGGCACGACCATGCCTCTTCACCTCACGTCCGAACAGCGCCTCGACGACGGCGTCCTGGAACGCGAGTTCACCCTCGGCGAGATCCCCGGCATCCTGTGGACGCCCCCGTCCGCGTCCACGCCGGTGCCGCTGATCCTGCTCGGCCACCCCCCGCTCGGACTGCGCCCGATGTACCCCCGCCTGGTGGCACGGGCCCGGCAGGCCGCGGCTGACGGCTTCGCCGCGGCCACCGTCGAGCTCCCCGGCAGCGGCGACCGGCCCCGTCGGGCCGCCGCCGAGCAGGCCCGCGCCGACCTTCGCCGGGCGCTCGAAGCCGGCGAGCGGGTCGGCGACGAGATCGTCGACGCGCTCATCCTGCCGCTCGTCGACCAGGCGGTCCCGGAATGGCAGGCCGCCCTCGATGCCCTCCTGTCGCTGCCGGAGATCGGCGGCCCGGTCGGGTACTCGGGGGGACTGATCTCCATCGGCGTGCGCCTCGCGGTGGTCGAGCCGCGCGTCGTGGCCGCCGGTCTGTTCGCCGGAAGCCTCGTGCCGCGCGCCATCTTCGAGGAGGCCCGCCGGGTCACCATTCCGCTGCACGTCCTGCTGCAGTGGGACGACGAGGGGAACGACCGGCAGGCGGCGCTCGACCTGTTCGACGCCTTCGGCTCCAGGGAGAAGACGCTGGTCGCCAACATGGGCGGGCACACCGGCGTCCCACAGTCCGCGGGGGACGCCGCGGCCCGGTTCTTCACCCGGCACCTGAGCTAGCAGCGACCACCCCCGGCCGGCAGGGCACGGCCTCTCACAGGTCCCGGCGCATACAGGTCCGGGGCCATCGGTCCAGGCCGTGTGCCGCCTCGCGGTCCCGGATCTTCCGCAGGCCGGGGGTGAGGTCGCTGTCGTCCAGGGGATGGAACCCGCAGCGCGCGTAGTAGGGGGCGTTCCACGGGACCTCGGTGAACGTGGTGAGGGTCAGGGCGGGCGCGCCCTCGCTCGCGGCGTGCGCGGCCAACTGGTCGAGCAGCGACCGGCCGACGCCACGGCGCGCGCTGTCCGGGTGCACCGACACCTGCTCGACGTGCAGGTTTCCCTCGACGCGGTCGGCGATCAGGTAGGCGACCGGGGTGTCGGCGTCGTCGACCGCGACCCAGGCGAGCCCGGCGCGGTGGTAGCGGGCGAGTTCGTCGAGCGGCAGCGGCTCGTCCTCGGCGATCTCCGCCATGCCGACATCCCGGAAGCACTGCCCGGCGGCCCTCTCGATGTCCTGCAGCAGCGGCAGTTCGTCCAGGTGCACGGCTCGTATGCGCATGAACGCATTGTCCGGGCTCGGCGGGCTCGCGCCACCGAATAACGGATCCCGAGCGCGGGGCCGGCGCGGAAGCCGACCGATCCCGCCGGGCCGTCGAGAGGGTGTGTGCGCCGAAGTACTTGGAAGTTCCAAGGAAAGGTGTGGGAGGAGGAGGTGACGGGGCGGGCGGTGGCCCGGACCGGGCTACCGGGTAATGGTGCCCCATGACTTCCGCCTTACGACTCGAAGCCGTCGACCGGGACAACGTCGGCGCGGCCTGCGAGCTGGACGTCCGGCCCGATCAGCAGGACCTCGTCGCCCCCGTCGCCGTGTCGCTCGCCGAGGCGTACACCTGCCCCGACGTGGCCTGGCCCCGACTCGTCCACGACGGCGATCGCCTCGTCGGTTTCGTCATAGGCGCGGACAACACCGGGTGACCGTGCTGTGGGTCCCGCGCCCCGGCGGCGCCGAACCGTTCTACCGGGCTCTCGGCTTCCGGCCGACCGGCGAGACCATCGCCGGCCAGGTCGTCGGCGAGCGTTTCCACGACCAGCCACCGCCGCCGGCTCGTTGAGCTACCGCGCCCGGCCCGGCTGCCAGGCGCAGTCGGGCGCGTGGTCCGCGCGATGCTCGACCCGGTGACGGCAGTACGAGCACGTGGCGACGGGAACGGCCGTCGGCGCCTCGCGGCCGGTGACGACGGTGACCACGTCGGCGACCAGCGCGTCGCGCAGCGCGCCGGCGTCGGTCAGGCAGTCGCCACGCGGCGGCAGCAGCCAACGCACCGGTTCCCGCGTCCAGTCGGCCGGCGGCACGCCCACGTAGTGGCCGTGTCCGAGGATCCGCACCGCGCCGAGCGCCCACGCCTCGGCGGCACCCGGCGCGACGAACCACCGGGCCACGCCCGCGCCCTGGTCCTCCACGACCGGCCCGCAGCGCCACGCGAGCCGCGCCATCGCGCCCCAGACCACCGAGCTCGGCGCCTCGGCGACGTCCCACCAACGACCCGCCGGCACGTCACGCACCCCGGCGGACGCGGGCGGGATCCACACGGGCAGCGGAGAGAGGAAGAAAGCCACGCGAGTGAAACTACGAGCTGTAGCCGATCGGCTACAGGCATGGCGCGTGGCCGTCTCGCGCCGCCTGGCCTACCAGGGGAGACACGGAGCATGTCCGCTCACCGCACCCTCAGGAACTCCCCTACCTCCCGCTGCTCCCACGTGAGCGGACGGCGCTTCGCCCGCCGGGCCGCCCGGAAGACGTCTCGCGCCAGCCCTTGGTGCTGGAGCCAGCCGGGGGTCGAGTTCCGCAGCGCCGAGAGGATCCGGAACGCGTCGTCCGCCTGCCGGAGTTGCGTGTGGGCGTGCGCCACGTCGAGCAGGTGTCGGTTCCGGGTGTTCGACGTGAGCGTGAGGGTGGGCGGCAGACGTCGCGCGAGTCCGAGCACCCGCTCCGGGCGGCGGGCCACCGAGTGGTTCTCAATCGCCTGAAGCGCGACGCTGCTCCAGTCGAACCGCCCCCAACTACGCATCTCCGTGGCGGTCCTGCCACCGAGGGCCAGCGCGGCGGTCCGGGCGACGCGCAGCATTTCCCGGGCCTCACCGGGCCTGTTGTTCCGGGCCGCCGCCGAGGAGCCGCGCAGCAGGAGGCGCCCCCAGACGCCGAGTTCGCCGCGCGACGCGCGCGAGATACGGGGCTCTACCTCGTCAGCCGTGGCGACCGAGATCAGTTCCGTCTCGTCGAGCCGCCCCTGACGTAGGAGCATCCACCCCTGCAAATAGACGCCGGCTGCCCCGCGGGCTCGGTCTTCGACGGCCGCCGCGTCTCGCACCGCGTCCCGGAGAGCGATGTGGGCCAGGTCGTACGCGCGAACGGCCGTGAGATACCGGCCGGCCATCAGCAGAACGTCGGCGCGCAGTTCCAGCGCTGCCGCACGGTCGTCCCCGTCGTCGAACCGATCGACCGCGAGGTGCGCGGCCTGAACGAGCGGAGGCAGCAGCTTCCCCAACTCGTCGTAGTCGTCCTGGTAGTACGAGCCCACGACGGAGTCGGCGGCCCGGCGCAGCCGGTCCAGAGCGACCGGCTCGTCGGCATCGGTCAGGCTCAGGCGCCCGCCGATGGTGACCGGCGGCGAGATGGCCTGTCGCAGCGGCATCAACGCCATGGTCCGGTCATCGGCGTGCGGGTCCGCCCCGAGCGCGGGCGGATCGAACAGTTGGCTGGTCCGCAGCCCCAGCGCGCTGGCCAGCGCGTGATAGGTGTCGATCCGGCAGGTGCCGCCCCGCTCGATCTTCTTGACGACGCCGACGCTGAGTCCAGCGCGCTCGGCCAACTGTTCCTGGGTGAGGTTGAGGGCGTCACGAGCCCGCCGCACCCGCCGCCCGATGGCCAGATCCTCGTCCATGACGCATCCCCGTTCGCATGCCGCGCTCGCGAGTCGCTGCCAGCATAGGGCGGGAATTTCCGTTACGTGCCCGCTTCGACCATCACCGGCACCTGCCACGATGGACGCATGCCCACCATCGAGCCCTCCGGCCGTTCCCGCGCCGTTGGCGCGGGACGCTCGGACCCGATCGTCACCGTCGACCGGACGCACGCCGTCGTGGTGGCGCTGCGGCGTGGGCTGTTGCCGCCGCCGTGACGGCGGTGGCCTCGGCGACGAGCAGCGCGCAGCGCACGGTGCCGTCGTCGCGGCGGCCGAGCGCCGTCAGCGGCAGGATCCGCACCGTGAAGCCGGCGGCGGCCAACTCGCGCCGCACGTCGGGGAGTCGGAAGGTGCGGTAGTACATCACGAAGCGCGGGCGCCAGACCGCGTTGCGCAGCCGCATGGCGGCGTCGAAGCCCCACAGGGCCCAGTAGGGCGGGGAGCCGACGCGGGGCGGCGCGGCCATCGGGAAGGCGAAGCGGCCGCCGGGGCGGAGCGTGGCGCGGATGCCGGCGAAGAGCGCGGGGCGTTCGTGCGGCAGGAAGTGGCCGAAGGCGCCGAGGCTGATCGCGAGGTCGAAGGTGGCCGGCGCGAACGGCAGCGCCCGCGCGTCGGCGCGCACCCAGCGCGGCCCTCCGGGGTGTGCGGCGCGCGCCCGGGCGAGCATGCCGGCGCTGAAGTCGACGCCGACCACCCGGTCCACGGCGAGGCGGCGCAGCACGCCGACGCCGGCGCCGGTGCCGCAGCAGACGTCGAGGGCGGCGTCGAACGGGCCGAGCGAGCGCAGCGCGTCGGTCATCGCGTCGAGCACCGGGTCCGGGGTGCGGAACGAGGTGTGGTCGAACTTCGGCGCGAGCAGGTCGTATCCGTGCTCCACCGAGGACAGCGCCTGCGCGGTGAGCTCGCGGACGGTCGGGCCACGCGTCACCGGCTCAACTCCCCTCGCCCCGCTCCTGGGCGGCGCGCCCGTGCCGGCCGACGGCCGGCGGGCAGGGCGTGGGGTCGGTGCCGGCCGTCTCCGGGTAGAGGATCCGCTTGGCCTCGGCCAGGTTGGCGACGACGGCGACGGCCTCCCACTCGTAGCCGTTCCACCGGCTGACGAGGCGGGGCGCCGCCGGGTCCACATGGCCGCCGGCCGGCGGGCCGGGGGTGAGCGTGACCACCCGGTAGCGATCGGCGCGGCGCCGGCTGCGTCGCTCTGCCCAGTCGGACAGCGGCTCCTCTTCCATGCGAACGGTTCTTTCTCTGGCGCGAACGGGGCGGAGTCCCTCCATGACACCACGACCCACCGTCAGGCACCCCCGTCTCGCGGGGAATCGTGACGCACGGCCGCCGCGCACGGGGGGCACGGGGGACGCACGGGGGCGCGGTCGGTCAGTCCGTGCGGCCGGTGGCCGCCACCGTGACGCCGAGACCGATCATCGCGAAGCCGCCGAAACCGCCGATGGCCGAGAGCCGTCGCGGGGAGCGCGCGAACCAGCCGCGGGCCCCGGCGGCGACCAGGCCCCAGACGCTGTCGAGGGTCAGGGCGATGGCGTTGAAGACCAGGCCGAGGAGCAGCATCTGGAGCGTCACGTGGCCCTGTGCCCGGTCGATGAACTGCGGCAGCACGGCGGCGAAGAAGACGATCGTCTTGGGGTTGGTGACGCCGACCACGTACCCCTCCCACAGGGTGCGCAGGCCGCGTCGGGCCGCTGCCCCGTCGCCCTCGGCGGCGAACTCGGCGCGCAACGAGCGACGTTCACGGACGGCCCGGACGCCCAGGTAGACCAGGTACGCGGCACCGGCCAGCTTGAGGGCGGTGAAGACGAGGGCCGAGCGCTCGACGATCGTGCCGACGCCCAGGGCGACGGCGATCACCAGGGTGTAGGCGCCGAGCGTGTTGCCGACGACCGTGGTCAGCGCGGCGCGACGGCCGTGGGCCAGGGCCCGGCCGATCACGAAGAGAACGCTGGGCCCCGGGACGATGATCAGCAGGAAGGACATGGCCGCGAAGGCGAGCAGCCGGTCAGGGGACGTCATCCGGCCATGGAAGCACGGTCGGTGACCGGGTCACAGCCCTTTTCCGCGACGGTGGTCGCGCTCCCAGTCCTCCCGGGTGAGCGCGTACTCGACGTCGCCGTGTTCGGCGCCCTCTGCGGGCTCCGGCCACTCCTCGAAGAAGGTGCGGACATGGCGGAGCCCGGCCTTCTCCAGCACCCGGCGGGAGCGGGTGTTGACGGCCATGGTGGTGGCCAGGATCCGCCGGGCGCCGAGCTCGGTGAAGCCGATCCTGACCAGGGCCCTGGCACCCTCGGTGGCGTAGCCGCGCCCCCAGGCGGCCCGCAGCAGCCGGTAGCCGAGCTCCCGCTCCCCGGGGTCGGCCAGTGCGCGGAGTTCGAACCAGCCGACGAAGGCGCCGCCCGCGAGCTCCTCGGCCGCCCAGTAGCCGGGGCCGAGCAGCCTGGGCAGGGTCACGGTCCGCACGGTCTCGGGGTCGAGCGGGCGGCCGGCGTCGAGGTGGCGCATCACCTCGGGGTCGCCGTCGAGTTCGACCAGCGGGCCGAGGTCGTGGGCGGTGAGGGGGCGGAGGCGCAGCCGCGCGGTGGTGAGGAAGGCGTCCACGCGTCGATCATGGGCGACGGCGCCCGCCCGGGGCCAGGCGTTTTCACCCCTGGGCCAGCGGCTCCTCGCCCACCACCTCGCGCAGCCGGTCGTTGGCCTCCTCCAGGACCGCGAGGGCGATCTCACGGCGCTCGGGGTCGACGGCGCCCATGGTCAGCTCGGCCAGCTCGGCCCAGGTGCGCTCGATGGCGGGGAGCAGCCGGTGCCCGGCCTCGGTGACGACGATGCGGACCTGGCGGCGGTCGGTCGGGACCGGCTCGCGGCGGAACCAGCCGCCGGGTTCGAGGCGGGCCAGGCTGCGGGTGGCGGTGGGCTGCTCGATGCCGAGGGTGGCGGCCAGTCGCGAGACGGTCATGCCGTCGGGCTCCTGGGCCAGGACCCACAGCAGCACGTCCTGCCCGGGGTGCAGGCCGAGGGCCGCGAGACGGCGCGCCTTGGCCGCGCGGTACAGCTGGCTCGTCTTGTTCAGCGCCCGGTTGACGCGCCTCACCTCACTCGCTTCCACGCCTCGATCCTACCTGCACATAGTCGGCTAACAGTTAGTCGACTATGCGGATCGGCTTCCCCGCCGGGCAGGCGTCCCGCTCCGGCGGAAGCGGTCAACGGGTGCCGGAGGAGCGGCGGTTGGCCTCGGCCACCCGGGCGCTCAGCGACTCGCTCAGCGAGACCTGACGCACGTCGCACGGCCGCGCCGTCCACTCCAGGCCGCCCTCCAACGGGCGCAGCCACACCTGGCCGCCCTCGTAGGCCATGACGCGGCCGATCCGGTCGCGCCGCACGTCCCGTGCCATGGCGCCGACCTCCGGCAGCCCGCGCCCTTCCGCCCGGATGTCCTGCTCCATCGCGTCAGCTCCTTCCTGACCGCCGGCCGAGGGCCGGGGCCGGTGCCGGTGCGCCCACAGGAATCACGTCCGAGCGGCGCCGGCGGTTCATTCCGTCTTCCGGGGGAATCGGAAAACCCGCAGGCCGGACGGCACACGGGCGGGCGGAGACCGGCGCGACGGGTCACCGTTGCCGGGATATATCCTGAACTCAACGCCAGAGTCTGGGACTTCCACCGTGAGCCGCCCGGGTGTCGCCCGGATCAGCCGGTCGCGGTCGGACTATCAGGTCACGCTCCGCCCCAGATCGGCTACGCTGCATGACACGCGCCAGGACGAGCGCCAAGCCGCACCGGGGACCCACATGGACGTGACCTACCGCCTCAGGTACGACCCGATGGCGGAGGCTGCCCACGACGCGCTGCCGCCCGACGTCAGCGAGCGGCTGACCCTGGGCATGGCGGGGGCCTGCGAGGACCCGCTGCGGGCCACCGAGCCGTACGGCCACGACGACCCGGTGATGCGGATGGTGGTGACCGAGCAGGCGTTCGCCGTGGTGCTCGCCGGCCACCGCTTCAAGACCATGACGGTCCTGCAGATCAACCACCTGTGCTGAGCGGCGGGCGCTGAGCGGCGGCGCCGGTCAGCGCCGCCTGCCGATCATCCGCGCCGGCGGGGGAGGCTCGGCGTGCGCCGCCCGGCCCGCGGCACGCGGGTGCACGAGGTCGGCGGGCAGCGCCACGTAGGCCGAGACGCCGGCGCCGCGCGCCGCGGCCGTGGTGGGAGCGCTCTGGGTGTGTCGCACTTCCACCTGGACGCCGAGGCGGGCGGCGATGGTGCCGACCACGAAGTGGCCGAGGAACCGGGTGGGGGCCACCAGGAACGAGTCCTCGCCGCGCAGCCGGGCGTTGGCGAGGTCCAGCTCCTCATCGGTCATCCCGTCGCCGCGGTCCACGATGGCCAGGCAGTACTCGGGTCCGTCCCACCAGCCGTAGACCTCCACGAGCCGGCCCTGCGGCGAGGCGGTCAGCGCGTTCTCGATCAACTCCGCGAGCAGGTGCGAGAGTTCGTAGAAGGCGCCGCCGTGCACCGAGCACGGCTCGGCCTCGACGAGGGTGACCCTGCGGTAGTCCTCCACCTCGGAGACCGCCGAGTGGACCACCTCGGCGATCTCGGCGGTGCCGGTCCAGACGCGGGGCGGCAGCTGCTGGCCGGTGAGGATCAGCAGCGAGTCGGCGTTGCGGCGCATCCGGGTGGCCAGGTGGTCGAGCTCGAACAGCTCGCCCAGCGCGTCCGGGTCCAGTTCCTTGCTCTCCAGCGCGGTGATCAGCCGGAGTTGCCGGCGCACCAGGCGCTGGTTGCGGTGCCCGAGGTTGGCCAGCGACTCGGTGCCGTTGCGGCGCAGCACGGTCTGCTGGGCCGCCAGGCCGACGGCGGTGCGCTCCACGTCGTGCAGCGCGGCGGCCAGCCGGGTGACCTCCTCGGCGCCCCCGGCCAGTGTCGGGTCGGGTTCGGGCGGCAGCAGGTGCTCCGCCTCCTCCGGCTCGGCCTCCTGGATGGAGCGGACGGTCTCCGGGAGCCGGTGCCCGGCCACGGTCTCGGCCTGCCGGGTGAGCTCGTCCAGCGGGCGGGCGATGGAGCGGGCGGCGAGCACCGCGAGCCCCACGGCCACGCCGAGGATCAGCAGGCCCAGGGCGACGAAGCCGGCGAGCTGCCGGGTGGCGGCGGCGCTGAGCCGGTCGGCGCGCTCGGCGACGTCCTCCCCCACCTGCCGCTGCGTCTCGTGCAGCCCGTCGGTGAGCGCCGTGCTCGCGGTCCACCAGTCGTCGGCCTGGGCGTCGAGCGGGGAGCCGTCGGCGCCGGCGTCGGCCAGCTGTTCGAAGGTGGCGACCCGCGTCGCGTCCTCGGTCTCGAACGCCGCGTCGAGCGCGGCCCGTTGCTCGGCGGTCGCCACCTGCTCGTAGCCGCGCAGCGCGGACTCGCGGGCGGCCCTGGCGCCGGCGAACTCCACGTACTGGCCCTCGGTGAACCGGCCGGCCACGAACACGCCGTTCATCAGACCGCGTTCCTCGGCCAGCGCCTCGGTGGCGCCGGCCAGCTCCTGCAACGCGGCCATGCCGTCGCCGAGGAGCCGGTCGCCGTGGTTCGAGCCCTCGGCGAGCTGGGCGTCGTTCAACTCGGCCATGGCGGTGGCGAAGAAGCCGAGTGCCTCCTCGCGGTCGATCGACTCGTCGTCCACTCCCTCGCGGACGGCGGGGAGTTGGTCGAGCGAGCCCAGCGCGTCCTCGAAGGCGGAAGCCGAGTCGCGGTCGACGCGGCGTTGCAGTTCGGCGTGGATGGCGTCCACCCGTCGCCTGGTGTCGGCCAGTTCCGGCCGGTAGCGACCGGCGCCGCCGAGCAGTCCGCTGGTGAGTCCGTGTTCGCGTTGCAGCTCGCGGACCAGGTTCTGGGTGTCGAGGGCGAGTTGGACCCGCTCCCCGCTCTCCCGCGCCGCCGACCAGTCCTCCGCCCGGTCCCCCACCGCGATCCCGGTGAGCACGAGCAGCAGGGACGTGGGCACGGCGAGCACGATGGCCACCCGGCCGCGGATGGTGCTCCAGCGCGGCAGCCAGCCGGTCAGGACCCGCCTCCCGGGCGGCCGCCCGGACCGTCGTCCGGGCCCTCGCCGCGTACTCGACACACGCGTCATAGCCACACAGCACAGCGTCACGTGGTTACCGAAGGCTCCGATACCCGTGGCCGCGAAGTGAACAAGTGGCGTGAATCGGGCCCTCGGCGGGCGCGAAGGGGACGGGTTCGAGCCCCACGTCATCCGGACAGTGACGCTCCGGTTCACCCTCGGACCGGCCCGGGCCGTTACCCTTCAGCTCATGAGCAGCCGCCCCGACCCGCCCGGTCCGGCCTACCGCAGACTGAGCGTGGAGGAGCGCCGTGGCCAGCTGATCGCCACGGCGCAGGCGCTGTTCGCGCGCAGCGTGCCGGAGGAGGTCTCGCTGGACGACGTGGCCCGCGAGGCCGGGGTCTCCCGGCCGCTGGTCTACCGCTACTTCCCCGGCGGCAAGCAGCAGTTGTACGAGGCGGCGCTGAGCAGCGCGGCCGAACAGCTCGAACTGTGCTTCGCGGTGGCCGAGTCGGGCGCGCTGAGCCAGCGTCTGGCGGCCGGCCTCGACCGCTACCTGGCCTTCGTCGACGGCCACGGCGAGGGCTTCACCGCGCTGCTCAAGGGCGGCAGCGTGGTGGAGACCAACCGCACCACGGCCATCGTCGACCGGGTGCGCCGAGCGGCGGCCGCCCAGGTGCTGCGGCACATGCGGGTGCCGGAGCCCAGCCCGCCGCTGCGGCTCGTCGTACGCACCTGGATAACCACCGTCGAGGCCGCCTCGCTGATCTGGCTCGACGAGGAGAAGGAACTGCCGCTCGACCGGCTGCGCGACTGGCTGGTGGACCAGTTCGTGGCCCAGCTGGTGGTCACCGCGGGGCGGGACAAGCCCACGGCGCGCTTCCTGCGCGCCGCCGCCGAGCTGGAGGAACCGGGCGGCCGGATCGACCAGTTGTTCGAGCGGACCATCGCGATGATGACGCCCGCGGGCGCCTGACGGGCGGCGGCATGCGGAGCGAACACACGCCCTTCGTCGGCGGGCCACTCGACGGCCGGACGCTGCCGGTGCTCGTCGGGCCCACGGGCAAGCCGCCACGCGTCTACCGGGTGCCGGTGCCGGGCGACGAGGTGCATCCCGACCGGGTCTACGTCTACCGTCTTGAGCCGATCGGGCACAGCAGGCTGCTGCGGCTGCCGCGCGGCTGGCAGTACGTCTATGACCCGGACGCCGGAGACTGACCACCCCTTCGGACCCGCTCGGCGCGCGCCGGCCGCGCGGCCGTGCGCACCATGCGCGTGACCACTGCGCGAGCGGCACGGAGGTGCGCCCTTGACCCGACAGCGCCGATGGGCGGCGGCCCTGGCCGTGCTGGCCCTCACCGCCGTCCCGGTGCGTCCGGCGGCCGCCGAGCGCTCACCGCAGGAGGAGTTGCGCGCCCTGTACCGGGAGACCGGGGAGGCGACCCGGGCCCATGAGGAGGCCGTCGCCCGGCTGGCCGAGCGGCGGGACGAGGCCCGGCGCCTGGAGGAACGGCTGGCGGCGACCCGCTCCGACCTGGCCGCCGCCCGGGAGGCGGCCGGCCGCGTCGCCCGCGCCCAGTACCGCGGCGGCCTCCAACTGCCGCCCGCGCTCGCTCTGTTGCTCGGCGAGGACCCGGGGCAGGCGCTGCACGACCAGACGGTGGCGGCCCGGGCTGCGGCGGCCCGGGCCGCCGAGATCGACCGTCTCGACTCGGGCGAGCGGGCCGCCGACGAGCTGGCCACGGCGGCCCGGGCGGCCCTCGACGCGGAGCTGGCCGCCGCCGAGGAGGAACGCCGCCGGCGCGACGACCTGCACCGCCGCCTCGACGAACTGGCCGCCCTGACGGCCGGCCTCACCCCGGAGGACCTGACCGAGCTGGCACCACCTCAGACGACGGAGCAGGCCGGGGGGCCGGCCGAACCGCCGGAGGCTAGCGGGGTCTCGGCGTCGCCTGGCGCAGTTCGGCCCGCAGCTCGGGGGTGAGCAGGTGGCCGGCCCGGCCGACGAAGAGCGCCATGTGGTAGGTCACCACACCCATGTCGGCCTCTGGGTCGGTGTAGACGCCGAGCAGCGAGCCGTCGCTGATGGACATGACCAGCAGGCTGCCCTCCGCCATGGCCACCAGCGTCTGCCGCACCTGGCCGCCGTCCATCAGCGCGGCCGCGCCGTTGGTGAGGCTGCCGAGCCCGGAGACCACGGTGGCCAGGTCGGCCGCCGCACCCAGCGGCCCGGTCAGCGACCGGCGGCGCCGACCGCTCCCCGCCGGGTCCCCCGGGGGCTCGGAGGACAGCAGGGGCAGTCCGTCGGCGGAGACCACGGCGACCGAGAGCACCCCGGGCACCTCCTCCACCAGTCGGGTGAGCATCCAGCGCAGGTCCTGCCCTCCACTGCGGCTGGCGCCCGGCGGGACCTGGATCTGCGAGGTCATGACGGCATCTCCTCTCCGGTCGCTGCGGAGCCACGGAAGTCTCCCGGATAGCCACCCGCGGCCTGGGCCGCGTCCCGGTGGCCGTCACGCGCGCCACGCTGGAAGCCGCCGAGCCGACGACGCAGCTCCTCGGGGTCGACGGCCGGGGTCCGGCCGCCGTTGGGGTCGTCGAAGGGGGTCGGCACGCCCCTGGTGCGCCGCGGCAGGCCGCTGTCGGTGATGGCGTGCGCCGGCGGCGGCTGCGGCTGGAACCTGGGCGCGGTGTCCGCGGCGTGCGCGTGCTCGGTGTGCTCCGCCGCGCGCGCGTACTCGGCGGTCCTGGCGTCGGGGATGGGCACGGGCCCGGTGCCCCCCGGCTCGCGGACCGGCAGTGTGGGCGCTGTGCCGTGGCTCGGGTAGGGCTCGGTGACGTCCTCGACGAGGCGGGCCGGCACCGCGACCTCGGCGACCGTGCCGCCCGTCGGTCGGGCCCGCAGCCAGCAGCGGAGGCCGTGCCTGGCGGCCAGCCGGGCCACGGTGTAGAGGCCCATGCCGATGCCCATGCCGGCCTCGGGGACCGAGGCGGCGCCGGGGGGCGGGGTGACCGGGTCGGCGATCCTGGCGTTGAGCTCGGCGAGCCGCTCCTGGCTCAGGCCGAGGCCCTCGTCCTCGACGGTCATCAGCAACTCGCCGTCCGCCCAGCGGCCGGTGAGCCTGACCCGGGCGCCGGTCGGCGAGTAGGCGGTGGCGTTGTCGAGCAGTTCGGCCAGCAGGTGGCTGAGGTCGCGGGCCGCGACCCCGGTGATCCACACCGGCGGCGGCGCGGGCGCCGTCTCCACCAGCTCGTAGCGCTCTATCTCGCTGACGGCGGCGCGGGCCACGTCGATCAGCGGCATCGGCTCGTTGAGCTGCTGCGGGGGCTCGGCGCCGGCCAGCAGCAGCAGGTTCTCGCCGTGCCTGCGCATCCGGGCGGCGAGGTGGTCGACGGTGAACAGCACCGCGAGCCGGTCCGGGTCGGTCTCCTGCGACTCCAGGCCCTCGATGACGGCCAGTTGCTCGCCGGTGAGGATCAGCAGCCGCTGCGCGTGGTGCGCGAACATGCCGTGCACCGCGCCGTGCAGCGCCGCGAGCCTGGCGTGCAGTTCGTTCTGCTCGGCGAGCAGCCGGTCGCGCTCGGCGCGCAGCCCGCCGGTGTCCTGGGCGATCTCGGCGGCCTGCTGGGCGGCCTCGGTCGCGTGCTGGTGCAGGCTGAGGGCACGGGCGTGCAGCGCGTTGACGGAGGCGACGACCTCGGCGAACTCGTCGTTGCGCCCCGAGTACTTGACGGGCTCCTGCCCGGTGGGGTCGGCGGCGACCCGGCTGCTGCCGAGGCGGACGGCGGCCAGCGGGCGGGTGAGGGAGCGCGCGGTCCCCACGCTCACGCCGATCCCGAGGACCAGCGCCACCAGCAGGACGCCGCCGGCGAACGTGAGCTCCTGCACCTCGCCGTCGCGCAGGCTCCGCACCCGGTCGGTGTGCTCGTCGGCGAGGTCGGTGAGCACGCCCCGCTGGAGCCGGGTGCGGTCCAGCAGCGTGTCGTGGACCTGGCTCTCGTCCAGCGCGTGGTCCTCGGGCGAGAGCACGGGCGCGTCGGTGAGGACGAGCAGCAGCCCGGCGGCGGCCTCGGCGCCGCCGCCGGTGAGGGCGTGCTCGTAGGCGCCAGCGGCCCGGGGGCCGGCCGTGGCGGTGAAGTCGGCGAGGGCGGCCTCCTCGCGCACCCGCTGCCGCTGGGCGAGGGTGGTGAGCTCGCGCTGCTCGCCGGGTCCTGCGAGGGCGGCGAGCAGCAGGCCGCGGGTGGCGGACGAGGCGTCCACGGCGCGGGCCAGGTCGGGCAGCGCGTCGGCGGCGGGGTCGTCGGCGTCCTGGGGGGCGGCGTCGACGGTGTCGCGCAGGAAGCCGTCGAGGGCCTGGACGATGGCGGTGTAGGCGTCGAAGGTCGCCAGTGGCGTCGCCTCGGCGGAGTGGGCGAACTCGCGGGCCGCCGGCAGGCCGGCGAGCGCGGCGCCGGTCTCCTGGTCGAGGGAACCGCCGAGGCCGGCGGCCGCGTCGTCGACATGGGCCAGCTCGTCCTCGCCGCGGGCCGCGCCCGGGTTGCCGGCGGCGACGGCCGCGACCAGCGCGTCACGCTCGTCGGCGACCAGGTGGGAGAGGGTGACGACCTCCTCGGCGACCTGGGAGCGCTCGTGCAGCCGCCGGGCCTCGTCGTAGTCCTCCGCGGTGCCGAGCATGGCGGGAGCACCGGCACCGAGCACCGCGACACCCGTGAGGAGCACACCGACCACCAGCCGGGTACGCACTCTCGCCCGCCGCCGCGCCGCACGCGTCCGGGTACCTGACGGTGCGGAGTGGGACGGGTCGGCGGGGTCGTGCAGTGTGGTCTTCCGCACCTGTGCTCGCATTCTCGTCACTTTGGGCACCGAACGTTGCCAGCGCCGACCGGGCAGAAGAGCGGTGTCCGCCCGGTCTTACCCGAAGGAGTGAACCTTACGGGGGAGTTGGCGGACAAGCCGACGTCGGAACCCGGCCTGCTCAGGGCCCCGATTCGACTGGAATTCCGCCGCGTCTCCTGGCAAGATCCCCTGTCCCCGCGTCAATACCCGCTGTTATACCCGCCGTTATCCCCACAATCACTGACATATCCCAGCCTACGGCAGACTGGTCGCCATGCGCATCCAGTCCGCTACCGAACCGGGCACCCCCGGCCTGCCAGACGAGGACTACGTGGCCGCGGCGACGCCCGCCTCGGGCGCGGGCGGCGCCCTCGTGCTGCTGGACGGCGTGACGGCGCCGACCGAGCCCGTCGGCTGCCGGCACAGCGTCGCATGGTTCTCGTCGAGGCTCGGCGGGGCGCTGCTCGAACTGCTCGGCTCGCGGGCCGAGATGTCGCCCGCCTCCTGCCTGGCCGAGGCCATCGACCGGACGGCCGACGCACACCGCGAGACGTGTGACCTTTCTCACCGCCGCACCCCGCAGGCCACCGTCGTCTGCGCCCGTTGGACGGCCGAGACCGTCGAGTACCTGGTGCTTTCCGACTCCGCGCTGCTGATCGAGGACCAGGAGGGTGAGGTCCACCCGGTACTTGACACGCGCCTCGACGATCTCCGGCCGGCGGCGCTGAGGTTGCCGCGCGGCGAGCGGGCGGCCTTCGTCGAGGGCCTGCGCAACATGCCGGGCGGCTTCTTCACGGCGGCGGCCGATCCGGCGGTGGCCGAGCTCGCCGTCACCGGCGCGCTGCCCCGGAGCCGGGTGCGCTCGCTGGTGGCCCTCAGCGACGGACTCGGCCGCTGGGTCGAGACGTTCGGCCTCGGCAACTGGGCCGACCTGTTCTCGGTACTGATCGCGGACGGGCCGCAGGCGGCCATCAGGCAGGTGCGGGAGGCCGAGGCCGCCGACCCGGCGGGCACGACGTACCCGCGCGGCAAGACGCACGACGACGCTTCGGTGTTGCTCGCCGAGCTCTGATCCCGGCGCACCACCCGAGGCTCCGCGCGGAGGAAACCACGGGGGTCCCGGGGAGTTTTCACGCCTGAAAGTTGAGGACCGGTCAGCCGCCCTGGCAGATCCGTTCGCGATCGCCACCGGGGTAGACCAACGGCGTGACCGGTGCCCTCTTCCGCCTCACCAAGCACTCCCATTACCTTCACGATTGACGTGATCACACCATGTGAGCGCGACGAGCTGCTTCGCCCACCCCCACACCTCACGGCTCGAAAGGCTCGGCCCATGCTTGGTTCCGGTAGGTCAAGAACGCGTCCCGGCGCCCGCCGCCGCGGCATACCCGCCCTGCTCTCCACGGTCGTCGCCACCCTGGCGCTGCTGATCGCCACCCCCAACGCCGCGACCGCGGCCGAGGCCGGCGAGCGCGGCGAGCCGGCCGTCGGCTCCGCCTACCTCGGCTCCGAGATCCTCGAGCACGAGGGCGGCCAACGTGTCACCGAGGACACGATCGTCACCCCGCTCGCCACGGTCGAGGGCGTGGACGTCTCCAGCCACCAGGGCAACGTCGCCTGGAGCACGCTGTGGAACGCCGGCAACCGGTTCGCCTACGTCAAGGCGACCGAGGGCACCTCGTACCGGAACCCGTACTTCGCGCAGCAGTACAACGGCTCCTACAACGTGGGCATGATCCGCGGCGCCTACCACTTCGCGCTGCCCAACAACTCCAGCGGCGCCGCCCAGGCCAACTACTTCGTCGACAACGGCGGCGGCTGGTCCCGGGACGGCAGGACCCTGCCGGGCGTGGTGGACATGGAGTACAACCCCTACGGCGCCACCTGCTACGGGCTGAGCCAGTCCGCGATGGTCAACTGGATCCGGGACTTCGCCAACACCTACCGCGCCCGCACCGGTCGCGACGTGGTGATCTACACCTCCACCAGCTGGTGGACCACCTGCACCGGCAACTCCAGCGCCTTCGGCTCGACCAACCCGCTGTGGGTCGCCCGCTACGCCTCCTCGCCCGGCACCCTGCCGGCCGGCTGGGGCTTCTACACCTTCTGGCAGTACACCTCGACCGGTCCGACCGTTGGCGATCACAACGTCTTCAACGGCGCCATGGACCGGCTGCAGGCGCTCGCCAACGGCTGACGCCACCGCCGGAGCGAACCACCGCGAACGTGCGAAGGGGGCCATGCGCGATGATGGGCGCATGGCCCCCGCTCCGTTCCCCAACCCAGCTCCCCCCGCCGAGGACGGCCGGCCGGTCGTCCTCGACCGCAGGGAAGGGCCGTTCGGCGAGGTGGTGTTGCGCCGCCACGGCGCGCTGCTCCAGATCGTCGCCAACGGCTGCTTCCTGATGGACACCTCGGACGGCCGCTCGGAACGCCTGCTGGTCACCGAGGCGTTCGCGGCCCTGGCCGGTGGGGGACCGGCCGGCGCGCCACCCGAGGTGCTGATCGGCGGCCTCGGCGTCGGCTTCTCGCTGGTCGCCGCGGCCACCGAGCCGGGCTGGGGCCGCATCACCGTGCTGGAGCGGGAGGCGGCCATCATCGACTGGCACCGGGCGGGCCCGCTCGGCGAGTTGACCGCGGGCGCGCTCGCCGACCCCAGGGTGCGGCTGGTCCACGACGACCTGCTGGCCCACCTGCGCGGCGTCCACGCCGGGTACGACGCGTTGTGCCTGGACATCGACAACGGTCCCGACTGGACGGTGACCGAGGACAACGACGGCCTCTACTCCCCCGCCGGGCTCGCGGCCTGCCGCGCCGCGCTCCGCCCGGGCGGGCTGCTGGTCGTCTGGTCGGCACACGGCTCCGAGCGTTTTGTGGAGAATCTACGGAAGGCCGGTTTCGCCAACGTTCGCACCAGAGAAGTCCCGGTTGCCCGAGGCGTTCCCGACGTGCTGTTTCTCGCCAGCCACCATCTCGCCAGGCAGTCCGCGTAGCCGCGGCCTTCCCATCGGGCCTACGCTGCTGCCCAGTGCCTACCAGCACCTTCACAGTCTCTGTGCAATCAGCACAGTCGCGCGGACCGCCACGACCGTTGGTCCACCCCGTACTTCGAAGCACACCCCGAAGCACACCGAAGCACACCGCAGAAATTCAGCAAAGAGCACAGCAAGAGAGCACAGCCAGCCGACTGGCACCACGATCCCGGGGGCGGGATAGATGAATCAGACGGACACCAGGACTCAGCCGATGGACCACACCCATCAGGAGAAGACACCCAAGCTCAACGGCCTGGGCGGGACCTCCGCCCCGCCGGAGCCGGCAGGACAGGAGCGCACCGGGCACCACAACTCCACCGCGACCACCCCAGGGGCGCAGCGCCGGGTCCTCGTCGTCGAGGACGACCCGACCATCGTCGAGGCGATCGCCGCCCGGCTGCGTGCCGAGGGCTTCCTCGTGCAGACCGCGGCGGACGGCCCGGCGGCCGTCGAGACCGCCGCCGCCTGGCACCCCGACCTGCTCATCCTCGACGTGATGCTGCCCGGCTTCGACGGGCTCGAGGTCTGCCGCCGGGTGCAGGCGCAGCGCCCCGTGCCGGTGCTGATGCTGACCGCGCGGGACGACGAGACGGACATGCTGGTCGGCCTCGGGGTCGGCGCCGACGACTACATGACCAAGCCGTTCTCCATGCGCGAGCTGGTCGCCAGGTCGCACGTGCTGCTGCGCCGCATCGAGCGCGCGGCGGTGGCCGCGACCACGCCCCGGCCGGGGAGCGTGCGCCTCGGCGACCTGGAGATCGACCGCACCCAGCGGCGGGTCCGCGCGGCCGGCAAGGACATCCACCTCACGCCGACCGAGTTCGACCTGCTGATGTGCCTGGCCCGTTCGCCGCGCGCCGTGCTCACCAGGGAGCAGTTGCTGGCCGAGGTCTGGGACTGGGCCGACGCCTCGGGCACCAGAACGGTGGACAGCCACGTCAAGGCGCTGCGCAGGAAGATCGGCGCCGAGCGGATCCGCACCGTGCACGGCGTCGGCTACGCGCTGGAGACGCCGCCCGGCTTCGCCGGTGAACCGGCGGCCAGGAGCCAGGGCGGATCCGAGGTCTGAGCCGCGTGTCCGTCCTGTCCGACCTGGTCAGACGCCCGGTCTGGCGGCGGGCCTGGCCCGCCGTGTGGCGGCTGCTGCGCCCGATCGACCCGATGCGCTCCGTGAAGGCGGCGCTCGGCTGGCTGGTGATCATCTCGGTCGCCATCACGACCCTGCTGATCCTGGTGGCCTACCGCTCGGACCTGGGGCTCCAGCTGATCGCCATCTTCGCGATCATCGCCTCGCTGCTGGTCACGCAGTTCGTGGCGCACAACCTGGCGACCCCGGTGCTGGAGATGACGTCCGCGTCCCGGGCCATGGCGCGGGGCGAGTACGGCCGGCGGGTGACCGTCACCCGTCGGGACGAGCTGGGCGACCTCGCGCACGCGTTCAACCGGATGGCCGCCGACCTCCAGGCGGCCGACCGGCACCGCAAGGAGCTGGTCGCCAACGTCTCCCACGAGCTGCGCACCCCCATCGCGGGGCTGCGCGCCGTGCTGGAGAACGTGGTGGACGGCGTCTCCGAGGCGGATCCGAAGACCATGGCCACCGCGCTGCGGCAGACCGAGCGTCTTGGCCGGCTCGTGGAGCAGCTGCTCGACCTGTCACGCCTGGAGAACGGTGTGGTGCCGCTGCAGGCCGGCTTCTTCCAGGTCGAGCCGTATCTCACGGCCGTGCTGGGCGACGCCCAGGTGGCCCAGAAGCGCGGCAACGGGCGCACCGACGTGCGGCTGCGGCTCGACGTGACGCCGGTCGGCCTGCGGGCGCACGCCGACCGCGAGCGGCTCGACCAGGTGGTCACCAATCTGGTGGACAACGCGGTCAAGCACAGCCCGCCCGGCGGCCAGGTCACCGTGGTGGCGCGCCCCGGGCAGCTGCCGGGCGGCCTGGTGCTCGAGGTGCTCGACGAGGGTCCCGGGATCCCGCCGGAGCAGCGCGAGCTGGTCTTCGAGCGCTTCGGCCGGGGCACGATCGACGGCGTCACTCCGAGTGACGGCGGGACCGGTCTCGGGCTCGCGATCGCCCGCTGGGCGGTGGATCTGCACGGCGGGACCATCGCGGTGGCCGAATCCCGACGGGGTTGCCGGATCCGGCTCACGCTCCCAGGTAACGCGAAGGCAAACAGTTGACGTAGAGTCGGTCCGGATACCTGCCCCCAGGCCTGGCGGCCTGGGAGGTGCCCCCACGCCGGGCGCTCCGGCGCCGACGGCTGCCCGCACGTGTCGGGCGCCGCGCGCCGGCATCGACGCAGCTCGGGTGCGGGGGCCGGCCGGCCGCCACGGTGCCGTGGTCAGGCTTTGCCTTTTCGTTGCCTCTTTGAGCCGAACTTGGTGCCGTTCCCGAGGATTCAGCCGCTGAAACCCCATCCGGAATGTGGCGTAGGCCACGTCTGAGCTGTGAGGACTGCGCCTGACGGTGGTTGGGGCGTAGCCTTGTTTTCCGCTGTCCAATCACCTTGCGAAGCGGAAGAGGGCGGTTGCCGCCGTGTCGCCACAGTCTCCGAACACCTCCAGCGTCGACACCGACCAAGCAGCAGGGAAGAACCCTGCGGCTGGCTTCGGTGCAAACGAGTGGCTCGTCGACGAGATCTACCAGCAGTACCTCCAGGACCCGAACTCGGTCGACCGTGCCTGGTGGGACTTTTTCGCCGACTACAAGCCGGGCACGGATGGTGCGGCGGCGGCCAGGCCGGCCGTGAGCACGCCGGCCGCCGCGGCGCCCGCCACCGCGCCGGCGGCCCCGCAGGC